>JAHEIJ010000308.1 GCA_024639445.1 Gammaproteobacteria bacterium | reverse complement strand
GCCCTGGTTCAGGATCGCGATTTGTTGTCCGAGGACGAACGTCAACAGATTGAAAATGCGGCGACCCATTTGCAGGCTAAACGTGATGGCTCAGATCACCTTGCAATCAAGGCAGCCATCAGCGATCTGGACAAGACGGCGAGTGATTTTGTCGCCCGGCGGATGGATTCCAGTATTAAAAAAGCCCTCGCGGGCCACACCGTCGCCGAGATTGCCGGCGAAACTGAATGATTGTTTGATTGGACAAGGCTGTATTATGACAAGACTTATTTTTTTACCGCATGAAGAAATTTGCCCGAACGGGGCAGTAATCGAGGCAGAACCCGGTGCCACTGTCTGTGATGCCGCCCTGGCCAATGGTATTGATATCGAACACGCCTGTGAAAAGTCCTGCGCCTGTACGACCTGCCATGTCTATATTCGCGAAGGCTTTGATACGCTGGATGAATCCACCGAGGATGAAGATGACCTGCTCGACAAGGCCTGGGGACTGGAACCGGATTCCCGTCTCAGTTGTCAGGCAGTCGTCGGGGAGACGGAGCTGGTGATCGAAATCCCGAAATACACTATCAACATGGTTTCCGAAAACCACTAATCACTGGAGGCGGCTATGTCTTTGAAATGGATCGATACGCTGGATATTGCCATTGCCCTGGATGAAGCCCGTCCAGATGTAGACCCGAAGTACATTCGTTTCACCGATCTGCACGACTGGGTGTGTGAACTGGAGGAGTTTGACGATGACCCCAAGCATTCTGGCGAAAAGATCCTCGAGGCCATACAAATGGCATGGATCGAGGAAAAAGACTGAATATCCGCTGAGCGCCGGAATTGTCTCATTGGCAATTGCTTGATTTTACAGCAAAAGCTAAAATTCGTTTCCTGACTGTTTTTGTGAATTAAACCCGCGCTTTGGTGCGGGTTTATGTTATTTTGAGTGAGTATTTTGGAGTAAATATGGCAACTGAACGTACCCTTTCTATTATTAAGCCCGATGGTGTGGCGAAAAACATCATCGGAAAAATTTACAGCCGCTTCGAAGAAGCCGGGCTGAGCATTATTGCGGCAAAAATGTTACACCTGAGCAAGGAACAGGCGGGTGAATTTTATGCCGTGCACAAGGAACGGCCGTTCTACAATGATCTGATTGAATTCATGACCTCCGGGCCGGTGATGGTGCAGGCACTGGAAGGGGAAAATGCCATTAATACGAACCGCGAAGTGATGGGTGCGACCAATCCCAAGGATGCGGCCGCCGGGACCATCCGTGCTGATTTTGCTGAGACCGTGGACGAGAACGCGGTGCATGGATCAGACGGACCGGACACCGCCAAAGCGGAGATCGCATTCTTTTTTCAGGATGACGAGATCTGTCCGCGGACCCGTTAATATGAGGTTAAATTTTGACTGAGCACACCAAAGTCAACCTGCTGGATTTCGACCGGCAAGGGCTGGAAACCTTCTTCACTGAAATGGGTGAGAAAGCCTTTCGTGCTTCTCAGGTGCTGAAATGGATTTACCAGGGTGGCGTCGATAACTTTGATGACATGACCAACCTCAGTAAGTCACTGCGCGAATTACTGAAACAGAATACAGAGATCCGCACGCCGGAAATCGTGACACAGCAGCTTTCCGATGACGGCACGATTAAATGGTTGTTACGGGTTGATAGTGGCAATTGTATCGAAACCGTTTTTATTCCCGAATCTGACCGCGGCACATTGTGTATTTCATCCCAGGTGGGCTGTGCCCTCGACTGCAGCTTTTGTTCAACCGCACAGCAGGGATTTAATCGCAACCTTTCTACCGGGGAAATCATTGGTCAGTTGTGGGTGGCCAACAAGGCGATGCAATGCCTGCCACGTTATGACAGGGTTATCAGTAATGTCGTGTTCATGGGCATGGGCGAGCCGCTGCTCAATTTTGAAAACGTAGTGAGTGCCATAAACCTGATGATGGACGATAACGCCTACGGCTTATCCAAACGGCGTGTGACTATCAGTACCTCCGGGGTGATCCCGGCACTGCAACGTCTCAAACCCCTGACTGATGTCAGTCTGGCGGTATCGTTGCATGCTCCCACCGATGAACTGCGCAATGAACTGGTTCCCCTGAACAAGAAATATCCCATCAAACAACTGTTGGCTGCCTGCAAGGACTATGTGGAGGGCGCGGCACGCCGTAAAGTGACCTTTGAATACGTCATGCTGGAAGGGGTGAATGACAGTCCTGAGCAGGCGCGGCAACTGGTTAAAGTGCTGAAAGGTATACCGGCCAAGGTGAACCTGATTCCCTTCAATCCGTTTCCGGGTACAAATTATCGCGTTTCCAGCCAGGCGCGGATTGACACATTCCGCGATGTTCTGATGCAGGCTGGATTGATCACGGTTACCCGTAAAACTCGCGGAGATGATATTGATGCGGCTTGTGGCCAATTGGCAGGCAAGGTGCTGGATCGTACCAAGCGACAGACCCGGCGAAACGCCGATGAATCGTTCAGGACATAAGGGAATGAAAAACGCTATCGTTTCTCTTTATGTCATGAGCATGCTGTTCGTATCAGGGTGTACAACCACTACTGATCGTGAAAAACAGGATACGAGTGATGCCTCGGATTATAACGCCCAGCTAGGCCTCGGCTATATGAACCAGGGCCGTTACGATGTGGCGATGTCCAAGCTGAAAAAATCTATCGAACAGGATCCGGATAATGGCGTTGCCCAGCATTATATTGCCGAGTTATACCGGCGCCTGGGTGAATACGATCAAGCGGAAACACATTTCAAGAAAGCCCTTGACCTGACGCCAGACAACGCATCATTGATGAATAATTATGGTGTATTCCTCTGTGACGATAAGAAGTATAAAAAAGCCTACCGCTACTTCGACAAGGTATTAAAAGATCCGCTTTATCCGGCCAAGGGATCGGTATACGAAAATATCGGTTTGTGTGCCCAGTCAGAAGGCAATATTAAAATGGCGGAGGAAAACCTGCGTTTTGCCTTACGCCTGACCCCCCAGGCACCCAAGTCGCTGCTTGCCATGGCGCAAATCAGTTTCG
>JAHEIJ010000307.1 GCA_024639445.1 Gammaproteobacteria bacterium | reverse complement strand
TTGACTCCAAACACCGAGGGCAATATCAACAACAGGGCTAATATCCCAAGTGCGCCTAAAAGCGGCTTAATCCAGAATTGATTGAATAAAGATGCCATAGCTCAACTCAACCGAATCCGGGGATCAACCAGGGTATAGGATATGTCGGTCAGGATCAGACCGAGTATGTATAACACCGAACCCAGGAACACCATCGCCCGCACAATGGCAAAGTCCTGCGACTGAATGGCATCAATGGTGTAACTGCCAAGACCTGGGATACCAAAAAACGACTCGGTTAACAGGTTGCCCATGAATAGCAGGGGAATGACCACAACCACCCCGGTCAGTATCGGAATCATGGCGTTCTTCAACACGTGCCGGAACAGCACACGTAACTCGGACAAACCTTTTGCGCGGGCCGTGCGCACATAGTCCTTGTTGATCTCTTCCAGGAAAATAGTGCGATACCAGCGTGAACCCGCACCGATGCCGCCAACGATCCCGATAATCACCGGCAACACCAGAAACTTGAAACTATTGATGCCGGTGTCATAGCCGGAGATCGGCACCAGCTGCAGAGTCTTACCAACTAAATACTGTCCGCCAATAATATAGAACAAGGCAGAGATGGACATCAGCACCACGCACAGGACAACCCCCCAGATATCCACATAAGTGGCACGGAAGAATGCCAGTAACATGGCAAAGGTGATGTTTAACAGTATGCCCACGATAAAGACTGGAATGGCGATCGCCAGGCTGGGCCACATGCGTTGCCGAATGTCATAACCGATATCGCGGCCGTCATCGGCACTGCCAAAGTGAAAGGCAAACAGGCTGACTGACTTGGTAAACAAAATTGTGTTAGTCAGTTTATCGACACCGTCCGCCTCCGCATTATAGAGCAACGGCTGATCATAGCCCCGCTCCTGTTTCCATTTGGTAATGGCCTCAGGGGTCACCCGTTTGACACCCAGATGCATGCGCGCCATATCATCGGGGCTATTAACCACAAAAAACAGCGTAAAGGTCAGCAGGTTGACGCCAATGAGTATTGGAATCGCATACAAGACCCGGCGTGTGATATAGGCGAACATGGCGCTACTCTTTCAATCCTTTGGAATCGGCTAATCGCTGCCTGGCTACCGATTGTTCCTTACGTCGATAGGTGATGACCGCCGGAACAATACTGATCAGCAGGATAAACAGAACGACAATCACAGGCCAAAGAGTCGGTGTATTCCAGGCGCGGCGTTGCTGCTCACGCAGTTGCGGATCAATGCGTTTGTACATCAGGGTATTGTGCGCCATCAGGTTCGGTTTGACGTTCCCATACCAGTTGTGATGCAGGATAAATTGTTTGGGGTGAAAGCCCCATAACCAGGGGGCATCGCGACGTGCAATGGCCACCAGTTGTTGAATAATGTCAAAACGTTGTGGTGAGTTCTCCATATTCTTCATGATATTGAACAAACGGTTAAACTCGGCGTTGTTATAATTAGCCGCATTTTCCCCGCCATGCTTGACCTTGCCGTTGGGACCATAGAGGAGAAATAAAAAATTTTCCGGATCCGGGTAATCTGCATTCCAGCCCCACTGGAACAACTGGGCATTACCCTTGCGCATTTTTTCCTGGAAGCGGTTGTAATCGGTATTGCGAATCACCAGCTCCAGATCGATCTTGCGAAACTGCTTGCGTAACCAGTCAAAGTTGGCCTTGTCTTCCGGCCCGCCACCAGTGACATCGAGATGTATCAACAAGGGCTTACCCGTGTCCGCATCCCGTCCATTGGGATAACCCGCTTGTGCCAGTAATTGCTTTGCTTCAACGATGGTTCTACGCTGTGCACCTCCATTGTGCCATTCGTACACATAGGGATTGATTCCCGCCTCGCCTTCAACATGACCAAAGATCCCGGATGGAATCACACCCTGGGCCGCAATACCCCGCCCATTGGCAAAAATGGAAATGTAGTCCTCATAATCTACAGCGATTGAGATTGCCCGTCTCAACAACCGGGCCCGTTCACTCTCTCCTCCGACCACCGGATCCAGCATATTGAATCCCATATAGAAGGTTGAAGTCTGAATCGCGGTTTCCAGTTGTATATCCTTCTCCTGCATCAAGGGCGTCAGCACCGCCTCACCCTGGCTGCCAAACTGGATCGCCTGATCAAAACTGTCGGAACTGACGCCCGAGACATCGTAATATCCCTGCAGAAACTTGTTCCAATAGGGAATGTTTTCTTTCTCCAGGCTATAGACGACTTTATCAATAAACGGCAGGGTTTCTCCGGCATCGCGTATCAGTCCCTTTTCTGCATCACCGGCGCTACCCTCAGCAGGATACAGCTGTGGATGAAAATTGGGATTTCGGCTGAGTACCATTTGCCGGTTGGGATTATTCACATTCAACATGTAAGCCCCCGTTCCCACCGGATACCAGTCAAGACTGATATTGCGTTCCTGCATGCCAGGCTGGGCGTAAAATTGCTCCGCCTCCCACGGCATGGGGGCAAAAAACGGCATGGCCAGCCAGTAGCGCAACTGCGGGTACTTACCGCGTATCTTGATGCGGTAGGTGTACTCGTCGACAAGCTCCACGCCTTCGAGGTCAAATTGCCGCAAGTCCAGCCACTTGTCGGTGGGATCTTGCTCAATTTGTTTTGCATAGGCTTCGGCTAATGCAGCGGCGTATTCTTTGAGGCCGACAATATACTCGGCCATCAGGCCCTGAATGGGTGAATGCAATCGCGGATGCGCCAGGCGTTTGATCTGATACACATAATCGGCAGCAACCAGCTCCCGGGTCCCGCTATGGGCAAAATCACCGAGTTCGCGTACTTTTGCCAGGTCATCCTCACTCAACTTCTGATAATGCAAGGCATCCTGTTCATCGCGAGCAAAGGCCGGATGCGGCTGGTAACGGATCCCGGGACGAATTTGAATTTCATACACACTGTAGGCAATCTTCTCGACCGGGGCGTCCGGCGGTAACAGGCGGCCTGCCGCATCCAGGTAACTGACTTCGGGCATTTGTGTCGCTGTCAGGGGGGTTAATTCATAGGGACGTTTCAGATA
>JAHEIJ010000306.1 GCA_024639445.1 Gammaproteobacteria bacterium | reverse complement strand
CTGGGTGAACTGGCTGGAGCAGGAAGTCAGCGCCCAGCGTAATCGAATCAAAACCGGTGAAACCCGCCGCCCGTCCATTCAACCGGATGGAGCCCAGTTGCATGCCCACGGCTGACGCGGGGCAGCTCGACGCCAAGGCCTGGCTGCAGAAAATCCGCGATCTCCCCCTGCCTGACAATATTAAGGTCATGAATGTCTGTGGCGGCCACGAACGCGCCATCAGTATGGCGGGCATCCGCAGTTTATTACCCTCCAACATTGAATTGATTCCGGGTCCGGGTTGCCCGGTGTGTATTTGTCCCGAGGAAGATATCTACCAGGCCATGCAACTGGCCTTGCACGAAGACCTGACCCTGGTCGCCTTTGGTGACATGTTACGCGTGCCGGTGAATGTGCCAAAAAAAGAACCTCGTTCACTCGAACAGGCACGGGCCCAGGGTGCCGATATTCGTCCCATCGCCTCTCCGCAGGAAGCGCAACAACTGGCGCTGGCCCACCCGGATAAACCGGTGGTGTTTTTTGCCGCCGGGTTTGAAACCACCACCGCCCCGGTTGCCGCACTGATCGCGGAAGGCCTGGCCGATAACCTCTCCATCCTGTTAAGCGGTCGACGCACCTGGCCTGCCGTGGCCATGCTGCTGGAAGCCGGTGAAGCTGGGTTTGATGCGCTGATCGCACCCGGCCATGTCGCTACCGTCATGGGCCCGGAAGAATGGCGCTTCGTGGCGGAACAACATCAGATGCCGGTCGCCGTTGCGGGCTTTGAACCCGAAAGCGTATTGGCCGCCCTGTACTCGGTGTTACGCCAGAAGCTCGATGATCGCTTGTTTCTCGATAACTGTTATCCGGAAGTGGTGCGTCCCGGCGGCAATACCACCGCGCAACGTTACCTGCATGAGATCCTGGATATCACCGACAGCAACTGGCGTGGCATTGGTTCGATTCCGCAATCCGGTTATACCCTCAAGCCAGCCTACCAGCAGCATGATGCCCATCACTGCTTCCCCGACTACGCCGATGACTCGCGTCGCCGCCAGGGTGAAATGCCGCCCGGTTGTGATTGCGCCAAGGTCGTATTGGGACGACTTTACCCCAACCAATGTCGTTTGTACGGCAGTGCCTGCACACCACAAAACCCGGTCGGTCCCTGCATGGTCTCGGATGAAGGCGCCTGCCGGATCTGGTGGGCCAGTGGCTTGCGCGAAAATGTCGGACAGGAAAAAGCGGCCGCCTCCTGAGTATGCAGAAACCCAACCGGCCACCCTCACCCTGTGAAGCTCGCCGCCTAACGATCACCGGCCAGGTCCAGGGGGTCGGCTTTCGTCCGTTTGTTTATCGCATTGCGCATCAACACCACATCAACGGCTGGGTGCAGAACCGTCGCGGTGAAGTCCTGATTTTCGCCGAAGCGCCTACTGAAGAACTCGACCGGTTTCTCTACAGTCTGTTGCATGAGGCCCCACCGCTGGCCAAACCCGTGCTGGCGGAAAACATCGCCACGGATACCGAAGGCCTGCATGCCTTTACGATTAAAGCCAGTGACGCCAATAGTGTCGCCACTGTGCATGTGCCGGCCGATTACTACACCTGTCCGGAGTGTTTGGCTGAACTACACGATACCCAGGATCGGCGTTATCGCTATCCCTTTATCAACTGCACCCAGTGTGGCCCACGCTATACGGTGATAAAACAACTCCCCTACGACCGGCCCAATACCAGCATGGTGGCATTTCCCCTTTGCCCGGCTTGCCTGGGTGAATACACGAATCCACTGGACCGGCGTTTCCACGCCGAACCCATCGCCTGCCCCGAGTGCGGTCCACAACTGCAGTATGTTGACAGTGATCAAATCATCGATGGTAATGAGGCCGCGTTAACGCAAACCCTTGCCGCGCTGAATGACGGTAAGGTTATTGCGGTCAAAGGCATCGGCGGTTATCACCTGATGTGTGATGCCGGCAACGAGCAGGCCGTGCAGCGATTACGTGATCGCAAACCGCGGCCGGATAAACCCCTGGCGGTGATGTTCCCCCCCCGGGGCGAAGACGGGCTTGCAGCCATCCGTGAAGTTGCGAACTTATCGGAAACTCAAAGCACCTTGTTATCTGATCCCGCCCGGCCCATCGTGCTGGTGGATAAAAATCCAGGCACCGTTCTTGCCAATGCCATTGCGCCACAGCTAAACCAGCTTGGGGTGTTTCTGCCCTACAGCCCGTTACACCATGTGTTGTTAGCGGATTTCTGCAAACCCCTGGTTGCCACCTCCGCCAATATCAGTGGTGAACCGGTATTAACCGACAACAGGGAAGTTGAGCGACGCTTGTCACAGGTAGCCCACGCTTACCTGCATCATAACCGGCCGATCGTGCGCCCCGCCGATGACAGTGTGCACCGGGTAATAGCCGATACTCCGCGCCCAATGCGGCTCGGGCGCGGTTATGCCCCACTGGAGTTGACCCTCCCCTCGCAGCTTGACACGGTTGTGCTGGCCACGGGTGGCCAAATGAAGAACACCATTGCCCTGGCCTGGAATAATCGCCTGGTGATTTCACCGCATATCGGCGATCTCGATTCAGCCCGCAGCCTCAGTGTATTTGAACAAGTGATCGCTGATTTACAGCAACTGTATGAAGTCCAGGCGGAGGTGGTGGTAGCGGATGCCCATCCCAGCTATGCCAGTCACCGTTGGGCCGAACAGTCGGGCATACCTTTAATAACTGTATTCCATCATCATGCCCATGCCGCCACCTTGCCGTTGGAGTACGGCGATGAACAACCCTGGTTGATCTTTACCTGGGACGGTGTCGGTTATGGAGAGGATGAGACTTTATGGGGCGGTGAAGCCTTGTATGGTCAAGCGGGCAACTGGCGACGCGTGGCCAGTTTCGAACCCTTCGCGCTGCCAGGCGGTGACAAGGCCGGGCGCGAACCCTGGCGCAGTGCGGCTGCATTATGCTGGCAAGCCGGTTTCGATTACCGCGCTCCGCGCGAACATGAGCTGATCTATAACGCCTGGCAAAAACGTCTCAACTGTCCCACCACCACTGCGGTAGGCCGTCTGTTTGATGCGGCGGCTGCATTAACCGGCCTGGTCACCGAAGCCAGTTTTGAAGGCCAGGGGCCTATGTGGCTGGAAACCATCGCCTCA
>JAHEIJ010000305.1 GCA_024639445.1 Gammaproteobacteria bacterium | reverse complement strand
GACCTGGTCTTCACCCAACATGCTGGCACGGCTTTTACCGAAGGACAATGCGCCCCGGCCACCACCGCCACCTTGCATCTGGCGCATGAAGAAAATCCATAAACCAATAATCAGCAGGAAGGGGAACCAGGAAATGAATATCTGGGTCCAGATAGACGTTTCAACCGGCTTGGCATTGATCTTGACCCCGTGTTTCATGAGATCACCGATCATGGCCGAATTATCGGTTTCGGGACTGTAGGTTTTGAAACGTGTACCAGTCTGCAAGGTACCCTCGATTTTGCTTTCCGAGATGGTGACATCGCTCACCTGGTTCTGCTGCACATTCTGCATGAACTCGGAATAGGAAATCCGGTTATCGCTACTGGTGGTACTCAGGTTATTAAAGACCGACATCAGAATGATGGCGACAATAACCCACAGTAAAATGTTCTTGGCCAAATCGTTCAATTTAATACCTCAAATAGCGGGGCTTTCCCCGGCAATACTTAATAATATAAGTAACTAATTCGTAAATTACTATAGATTATAACCCCTTGCCAGCAGATAAATCTCCGCTGAACGGGGCCTGGATGCCTTCGGTTTACGCACGATGATCTGGTCAAACTCCTTGCGCAATTCCCGTTTGAATGCGTCAAGCCCTTCGCCGTTAAATACCTTAATCAACAAGCCCCCACCCGGCTTGAGGACATTGCGGGCCAGTTCCAGCGCCAGTTCGGCCAGATACATGGCTCGCGGCTGATCGACGCCCTTCATTCCACTGATGTTGGGGGCCATATCGGACATTACAAGGTCTACCGGACTCCCATCCAAAACCTCGAGCAAGGCGTTATAGGGTTCTTCGTCACGAAAATCACCCTGAATAAAGGTCACCCCGGGCAGGCTGTCCATGGGCAAAATATCCAGGGCTATTACCCTGCCCTTTTCACCCACCCGTTGCACCGCCACTTCCGACCAGCTGCCGGGCGCCGCCCCGAGGTCCACCACAGTCATTCCCGGCCTCAGTAGCCGGTCCTTCTCGTCAATTTCCAGCAACTTATAAACGGCACGGGACCGATAACCATCCTGTTGGGCTTTTTTGACATATTCATCGTCAAAATGTTCCTGCAGCCAACGGCCACTGGTCTTACTTCGGCTGTGCTTCTTACCCATGTCAATGCTATTTATGTCAAAAGCCAAATTGACAAGTTACAAGACTTGGGAATCGCATTACAATAACGCTTCTGTTGATTCACCTGTAATTTGTCGTAGCCAATGCCATTATCTGAACGCCATCGCCGTCATCTGCGTAAACTGACCCATCACCTGAAACCCGTGGTTATCGTCGGGAATGCGGGCTTGAGCGAAAATGTCCTGGCAGAAATCGACAATGCCCTGGCCCACCATGAGTTGATCAAGGTACGGATTAATGCTGCAGATAAGGCGGAACGGCAATCCGTCATTGATAAGATTTCCGCCCAAACCGATTCAGGCTGGGTAACAAGCATTGGCCATATTGCGGCTTTCTATCGTCCTGCCGAAGAGCCAAAACTGGTTCTGCCTGAGTAATACAAGGAATTCAGGGTTAGGCTTTTGTTGGAGCGGATGGTCGCAAGCCGAACACAACCAGTCCCAGGCCCAGCATGCTGTTGATCAAAAACAGTATTGAGGCCAATCCGTGAAGTTGCCCGAATCGCCTTGCGTTATTACTGCCTTCGCTCAAACCACCACTTTTTAATTCGGCCATCAAAGGCTGCAGATAGAATTCACCCATCACAATAAGCAATAGCATCAGCAGCAGAACCCAGACACGCCAATTACGATGCCATACCGTCTCAGCACGATATAACTGAGCACTTAGCAGGACTGTCGCAGCCGCCACACCGACAAAACTCATTATCGTAAACAACTGTCCTGCCACGGCACCGGCAAGGGTTCGATCATCCAGCATGGAAAACAGGGTAGGAGCAACAATGTAGCCCACGCTCCACATGCCACCTATCCAAAGTGTTAACAAAAGTCGTTCGGTGATCTGGAACATGAAGATAATAAGAAATTCAGTTTGAGGACTGCAGTTATGCCTGGGCGTGGCTCAACCGTTACTCATAACGAACGGCGACGATTTCGTACTCGCGTACTCCACCCGGTGCACGCACATCCGCTGCATCACCTACAGATTTACCAATCAGGGCGCGGGCAATAGGAGATGTAATCGAAATGAGATGATGTTTAATATCGGATTCCAGTTCGCCGACGATCTGGTAAGTCACTTCCTTGTCCGCTTCGACATCATAAAGATCCACAGTAGCGCCGAAGACGACTTTATCGCCCGCGTTTTCTCCCAGCGCAGCCACATCAATGATCTCGGCATGAGAAACGGTACCTTCGATTTCCTTGATACGACCTTCGATAAAGCTTTGTTGTTCACGCGCAGCATGATACTCCGCGTTTTCCTTTAGATCGCCATGCTCTCGCGCTTCAGCAATAGCCTGAATCACTTTCGGGCGCTTGACGCTTTTCAACTCTTTCAACTCGGTACGTAATTTTTCTGCACCGGCTTTTGTCATTGGGGCTCTGCTCATGCACTAATCTCCTGGTGCAAATCCTGTAAGCGGTTCACTTCACTGATATCCGTTTGTTTCAATGCCGTACATAAGGCCAGACCACCGGTCAAAGTCGTCGTATAGGTGACCTTATGTTGTAAAGCATTACTTCGTATTGTTGCGGAATCGGCAATCGCCTGACTACCTTCCGTGGTGTTAATAATCAGATTAATTTCATCATTCTTTATCATATCCACGATATGCGGCCGGCCTTCAGTTACCTTGTTAACACCATCACATTCCAACCCGCCATCACGCAGCACCTTCGTCGTCCCATGGGTCGCGACCAGGTCAAAGCCAAGCTCTAACAATTGTCGCCCCACTTCCACAATACCGCTTTTATCGGTATCACGCACACTCAGGAAAGCGCGTCCATCATGCGGCAGGCTAGTGCCCGCAGCTATCTGTGACTTGGCATAGGCTTCGCCGAAGCTACGACCGACCCCCATGACTTCACCAGTGGATTTCATTTCCGGGCCCAATATCGGGTCCACTCCCGGGAATTTATTGAAGGGGAACACGGCCTCCTTCACTGAATAATAGTCCGGAATAATTTCACTGTATGTATTCT
>JAHEIJ010000304.1 GCA_024639445.1 Gammaproteobacteria bacterium | reverse complement strand
CGTACCGGATCGGTGGTGCGGCCAAACTCACTGTCCACGCTGGCGAGTGCGGCAGCCGCTTCCTCCGCCGCGTCTTCATCGACGGTATCATTGGTTTCCAGGATGGTTTCGGTATCCGGGGCAACTTCGTGCACCGCAATACCCATATCATTAATCATGGCAACGATATCCTCGATCTGTTCGGGATCGACAATATCGTTCGGAAGATGGTCGTTGACTTCGGCGTAAGTCAGGTAGCCCTGCTCTTTACCCTTAGCAATCAATAACTTAAGTTGGGACTGTTGCTGATTCTGATCCATTACTTGTGCTCTGGCTGGATTCATATAACTGGCTCACGATTTGTGGACGTAAAAACCGTCAAAGTTTACACGAACATGGTGAATTTTCCAGTGACTAATCACCGAAATAAGTTTAGTCACTTCTCGGAAAAAAACCGTGGAAAATCGGACATTTATTCGCGATTTTTGACGGCGTTTTGACGTTTGTCACGATTTAGTGTGGCAAACAGCTCCTGAAGTTCCCGCTTTTCCTCGGGGGTGAGTTCACCCTGATTGGAGCGCGCCAGGAGGAAATCATAACGATGCTCAAGTCGCTGCTGGTCCAATTGGGCCAGGGCACCGCTAAATTCCTGCTCCAGCGACTCGGTGGTGGCGACTTCCGGTTGCCAACTGGCCAGCTTTTCCAGATGAGAACCGTTTTCGGTACCACGCCATCGCTCGAGTAAGGCACTGCTGTTCAATTTGGGGTTTTCCTGCAGAATTTCAAGGACTTCAACCAATAAATTAACGCCCGGTATGTCCAGTTGCGTGAAGCGCTGCGGCGCGCCAGCGGCTTGTGCCAGTTCCGGCCGGTATAACAGCCGCATCAGTGCCATACGGACCGGTGACAGGGGTTTAGGCCCCTGGTGTCGTGCCGTGGGGCGTTTGTGACCCTGGGTGGCCTTACCCGCCGCCACGGATTGGCCCGCCCTGGCTAACAAGGTTTCCAGCTCGGCCGGCTCAATTCGCGCCAGTCGCGCCAGTTGTTCAGTCATCATGTGGCGGAAAACTCCGGGAGGCAGTAACTTCAGGAGTGGACGGGCCTGCTCTACCAGTTGTGCCCGGCCGTCGATGCTGTGGGTATCGGCCAGTTTGCCCAGATGTTGAAAAAAGAAGTCGGAAAAATTCAGCGCCGTCTCGATATCCGCCTCAAAGCCGATTTTCTCCACCGCCCGGACCCGCGTATCCGGATCATCGCCTTCCGGCAAGAACATGAAGCGGATTTGCCGCCCTTCGCGCATGATGGGCAGGGCATTATTCAGGGCTCGCCAGGCGGCATCGCGCCCGGCCCGGTCCCCATCAAAACAGAACACCACTTCGGGAGTGATGCGGAACAGCCGGTTGAGGTGTTCCTGGGTGGTGGCGGTGCCGAGGGTGGCGACCGCATAGCGAATGCCGAACTGGGCCAGGGCGACCACGTCCATATAGCCCTCGACCACCAGTAAGCGGGGGATGTCCCGTAGCGCCTGACGGGCTTCATATAGGCCGTACAATTCCTGCCCTTTGTGGAACAAGGGAGTCTCGGGTGAGTTGAGATATTTAGCCGCTCCCGGCTTCCTCGGCAATTTCCTCCCTGATTGCTCTACCTCCTGCATCCCTGCAGTCGTGCCTCCCGCGGCACTGGTACTTCCCTGTGCGGCGTCCTGGGTATCAGGCAGAATCCGCCCGCCAAAGGCGATGGTGCGGCCGCGTCGGTCGCGAATCGGGAACATGATCCGATCCCGAAAGCGGTCGTAGGATTTACCATCGTCCTTGCGGATCAGCATGCCCGCAGTAACGAGTTGATCCTGCCGCTCGGCATTGGTGCCCTGTTCGCGTTGCAAATTGTCCCAGCCGGGGGGAGCGAAGCCGAGGCCGAACTCAGCGGCAATCTCGCCGCTCAGGCCGCGTTGCTTGAGGTAGTCCACCGCGCGGGGGCCTTGGGGATGCTGTCGCAGTTGGCGGCGATAATAGCGATCAGACTGGGCCAGCAGCTCGTAGAGATTGTCATTGCGCTGGCGCTGTTGTGGTTCGGCGTGTGTCGGCCCTTCATAGGGGACCTCAAGCCCGACCTGGCGGGCCAGCTCCTCAATCGCCTCGGGAAAACTCATATGTTCGTATTCCATCAGGAAGCCGACCGCGGTGCCATGCTCACCGCAGCCAAAACAATGGTAGAACTGCTTGTTGGGGCTGACGGTAAAAGACGGTGTTTTCTCGTTATGAAAGGGACAACAGGCGGTATATTCGCGGCCGGCCTTTTTCAGCGGCACGCGGGAGTCGATCACCTCGACAATGTCGACGCGGGTCATCAATTCATCAATGAAAGTATGTGGAATTCGGCCAGCCATTAAAACAGTATCGAGGGACGAGGGACGAGTGGCAAGGACTAGAACTGCCTGAGATTTAAAAAATACAGCGGCACAAGGGGTGTGTCACGGGGAATTAGGGACTAGCGATTAAGGTTGATGAAGGATAGGGATTTTTTCCTCGTCACACGAACCTCGTCACTCGTACCTGTCACTCAGATAATTGTTTTTTAATTATCTGGCTGACCTGGCCCATGTCGGCCCGTCCAGCCAGCTTGGGCTTCAACATGCCCATGACCTTACCCATGTCTTTCATGCTGGCAGCCCCGCTGCTGCTGATGGCCTCGGCAATCAGGGCATCGATTTCGGCGTCAGACAGCTGTTCCGGTAAATACTCCTGGATAATGCCGATTTCAAACGCTTCCTGCCGGGCCAGTTCGTCGCGACCGGCTTTTTCATACTGTTCGATGGAATCCTTGCGCTGCTTGATCATCTTTTCCAGCACGGCGAGGACCTGGTCATCATCGAGGGTAATTCGTTCATCCACCTCACGCTGTTTGATGGCGGCGGTGATCAGACGCAGCACGCCCAGGCGTGGCTTGTCCTTGGCCTTCATGGCCAGCTTGACGTCGTCGTTGATGCGGGTGGATAGATTGCTCATGGTCGCAATGCAAAACCCCGTCGGTAGACGGGGTTGGAAATTAGTACAGACGCCGGGTACGGGCCCGTTCGCGCGAAACCTTTTTCTGGTGGCGTTTTACCGCAGCGGCCATTTTGCGCTTGCGGATGGAAGTCGGCTTTTCGTAAAACTCACGACGGCGGACTTCAGACAGG
>JAHEIJ010000064.1 GCA_024639445.1 Gammaproteobacteria bacterium | reverse complement strand
CTACGCCAAAACTCCGATTAAAGCGGTTCAACTTGACACAAGTCGTAACGCCTTAATTGGCCATCTAAACCTCATCCGTCCTAACCTGATTCAGGTCCTGGGTCAAGCAGAACTGGATTATCTCGACACGCTCGGTAAAAATTCCCGTCAGGACGCCATACATAGCTTATTCAGTCATCAGCCATTGATGATCATTCTGGCTGAGAATGCGTTAGCCCCGAATCAATTTCTGACTTTGGCAGCAGAACAGCATGTCCCGCTTGTTCGTTCCAGGCATACTGTCAGCCATATTGTTGACCACCTGCATTACTATCTCAGCAGTCAATTGTCAGAGAAACTGATTCAACATGGCGTGTTTATGGAGGTAATGGGTCTCGGAATATTACTGACTGGGCCGAGTGGCGTCGGCAAGAGTGAACTCGCTTTGGAATTGTTAAGCCGGGGCCACCGCCTGGTCGCCGATGATGCGCCGGAATTCCGCCGCACAGCGCCTGATACTGTGCATGGCAGTTGTCCGCCCATGCTGGCAGATTTCATAGAGGTTCGCGGCCTGGGTATTCTCAATGTACGTGCCATGTATGGCAACAATGCCGTACTGACTCACAAACGTTTACATCTCATTATTCGCTTGCAGCCACTGACGGAAAATGGCACTGTGCCGGCATTTGATCGACTCGATACCAACCAGCGACACCGTACCATTCTCGAAGTGGATATTCCCGAGGTCATATTACCAGTTGCGCCGGGCCGTGATCTGGCGGTTATTATAGAAGCCGCTGTGCGAAACCATGTTCTCTATCTAAATGGTTATGATGCTGCGGAAGATTTCATTGAGCGACAACAACAATATATCGATAATAAAGACGCATGAAGCTGCTCATAATTAGTGGTCTGTCCGGATCAGGAAAAAGTATCGCCCTGCATGTACTGGAAGACCTCGGTTATTACTGTATCGATAATCTGCCTATTGGTATGCTGCCGGCCCTCGCTGATCAATTGAAGCACCATCACAATAATAGTCAGGAATGTGTTGCTGTTGGAATCGATGCCCGTAATCTGACCGGCGATCTGGAATCATTCCCTGCTATCCTGAAGGATCTGAATTATCGCGAAATAGACTGTGAAGTATTTTTTCTTGAAGCCAATGATGCCACACTCCTCAAGCGTTTTAGCGAAACACGCCGCCGCCACCCCCTGAGTAGTGACGAAGTCCCGCTGAGTGAAGCCATCGTCCAGGAACGTACCTTGCTGGAACCTATTTCGAGTACCGCTGACCTGCTCATAGATACCAGTCAAACCAATATTCATCAGCTGCGTGACTTGATTCATGGTCGTGTTAGCAGCGCAGAACATGCTCAACTGTCTGTTCTTTTTGAATCATTTGGTTATAAACATGGTATCCCTGTCAATGCTGACTTTGTATTTGATATTCGATGTATACCCAATCCTCATTGGGTTCCTGAATTACGCGCCCTCACAGGTCATGATCGAGAAGTCATTGATTACCTGGAACAACATGAAGATGTCCATCATATGTACAAGGACATTCAGCAGTTATTGGAAACCTGGATACCCCGCTTCGAGGCCGATAACCGTAGTTATATGACAGTCGCCATTGGTTGCACAGGCGGCCAACATCGGTCAGTCTACATGGTAAATAAACTCAGTCAGTATTTCAGTCTACAACGAGATGGCGTATTGAGTCGTCACCGGGAATTGTCATGAGTGTGGGTCTACTAATTATTACCCATGGTGATATAGGCAGAAGTCTGCTCGATACAGCAGTTGTAGTAATGGGAACATGTCCAATGCAGACCCGAACTCTGGGTATTCCCATGGCAAGCGATCCGGAACTACAGCAGGAACGCGCACAGCAATATATTGAGGAACTGGAACAAGGCGATGGCGTCTTGATCCTGACCGATCTGTACGGTTCCACCCCGAGCAATATCGCCTGTCGATTACGTACTGAACAAGTCGCTGTCATCACGGGTCTGAACCTGCCCATGCTGATAAGAGTATTCAACTACCCTGCTCTGGATCTGTACACACTGGCGGAAAAAGCCTTGGGTGGCGGACGTGAAGGGGTTGTACCCTGTATGCCGGATTCCTGAGATGATCCAGCGCCAGGTTGAAATCATCAACAAGCTGGGCTTACATGCCAGGGCCGCTGCCAAATTCGTTACCCTGGCCTCGGGCTTTGAATCCGAAGTGCAGGTTGGCCTCAAGGATAATCAGGTAAATGGCAAAAGCATCATGGGTATCATGATGCTTGCTGCCGCAAAAGGTACCCAACTGGATATAGTGGTTGAGGGACCGGATGAACAGGTCGCTATTGAAAAATTGTGTGAACTCATCACCAATCGCTTTGATGAAGAAAGCTGAATATGCCAATAGTTACATAAGCATTACATTCCGCTAGCCGCTTTCCACCGCATTCCTTCCCAACCCAGCCTGCCGCCTGTTACACTTTCCGCGACGGTTGAGGGCGTATCATGGCTACATCACAGAGCAAAGAAGAACAGAAGGACTACCTGCAACTCTTTACCGAATTGCTGCGGGAAGGTGTTCTTGAACAGGTTGAGCAGCAACTTGAAGAGATGCACCCGGCGGAAATCGCCCACTTGCTCGAATCCTTACCGACAGATCTACGTGAAATTATCTGGGACCAGGTCCCACCTGAAGCTGAAGGTGAGATACTCACCAACCTGAACGAAGAAGTCCTCGCCACCGTCATCAGGGGTATGGATCCCGATCAACTGGTCGCGGCAACAGAAGACCTTGAGACCGATGATCTGGCGGACATATTGCCGGAGATCCCCCAGGATGTCGTGCAGGAACTGCTGCTTACCATGGAGCAGCAGGATCGGGAACGACTCCATGCCGTCTTGTCGTATGATGAAGACAGCGCCGGCGGCTTAATGAACCTGGACACGGTGGTTGTAAAGACCGACACAACCCTGGATGTCGTGTTGCGCTACTTGCGACGCCGCGGCGATATCCCCGAAACCACCGATACCCTTTTTGTGGTGGACCGAGATGGTCATTATCTTGGTCAGTTACCCTTGACTACTCTGTTAACCAGCGATCCTGGAAAAATGGTCAGGGATGTAATGGAGCAGGATGAGGAGGCAATTCCTGCCAGTATGTCCGCGCGTGAAGTCGCCAACCGTTTTGAACAGCGTGATTTGATATCCGCGCCAGTGGTCGATGCACACAACATCCTGCTTGGCCGTATCACTATTGATGATGTGGTGGATGTGATTCATGATGACGCTGAACACTCGCTCATGAGTATGGCCGGTTTAAACGAGGAAGCGGATTTATTTTCTCCGGTCCTGACCAGTACCCGACGACGCGCAATCTGGCTCGGTATTAACCTTATGACGGCCCTGCTGGCTGCCTGGGTTATCGGCCTGTTCGAAGGCACAATCCAGAAGTATGTTGCCCTGGCGGTACTGATGCCAATTGTTGCCAGCATGGGCGGGATTGCCGGCAGCCAGACCCTGACCCTGGTGATACGCGGTATCGCTCTCGGTCAAGTCAGTGGCAGTAATGCCCGCCGCCTGTTGTCGAAAGAGATCTGGGTAAGCATCTGGAATGGTTTAATCTGGGCCGTGGTATTGGCCGTTATCGCTGACCTCTGGTTTGCTGATTATCGTCTGGGACTGATTATTGCCGCTGCCATCATCATTAACCTGCTGGTTGCCGCCATAGCTGGCGCAAGTATTCCACTACTATTGCGCAGGCTGGGGGCAGATCCCGCGCTTGGTGGCGGTGTTGTTCTTACTACCGTGACGGACGTGGTGGGTTTTTTCGCTTTCCTCGGGCTGGCAACCATTTTCCTGATGTAAAGCCCATTACTCTAAAAAGTCATGAGAAAGATTCGTTATCGCATATGCTTTTATAGCCTGTCAGGCCTATTTCTTTTTGCCTGCGCTGGGTTACCGAAGACAAACCCACTTACTGTTGCCGGGCTCACTTTCCATAATGCGACATCTGGCCCGATCAAAAACGCCAGATTAACTGCGAGTAAAACACACGGTCTGGTCGCCTGCGGTTTTATTCTGCCCCATAATGATTGTTCAACCACATTCCCGCTAAAACAGTACCAGGGCAACAGCATCACGGTTTCCTGGCAACACGCCGGTCAAACCTGGACGTCAGAGGGCGTTGATGTCCAGTTACCCGAATACCCGATCCCCAACAGGCCAACGACCGCGGTGGTTACCCTTGGTGAAAATGGCTCAATCAATGCCAGACTGATACAGTTGCCTGCGGATACGCCGAGCTCGATATCACTGCAACCAAAGTAATAAGGCCACGCCAGTGTCTTGCCGGGAATGAAAGGTTGGAGAATCAACCATGATAGCCAACACAGCAAGACCCGGCCAGTTTATTCTCCTGCAACCGTCATATGATCGATCAACCAGGAGCCACTGTAAATATTGCCACGCGTATCCACGTCATCGGCGATTGCCTGCACCCCCTTGAAAATTTCCTGCAGTGTACTCGCCAAGGTAATTTCTTCGACCGGATATTGAATCTCACCATTCTCGACCCAGAAACCACTGGCGCCACGGGAATAATCACCGTTAACGGTGTTAACACCTTGACCCATTACCTCAGTCACAATCAAGCCAGTACCCATCTGCCGACACAGGTCATCGAAACCAAGTTCATCGTGACTGATAAACAAATTATGCACCCCGCCAGCGTTGCCAGTCGGCTGCATACCTAAGCGCCGTGCTGCATAGCTGTCCAGTACATAGCTTTGCAGAATTCCCTGTTGCACGATTTCACGTGCTTGCGTCGCAACGCCTTCATTATCAAACGGCGCACTTCCAAGCCCACCGCGCAAATGCGGGCGCTCATCAATTTTCACATTGGTCGGAAATATCTGTTTGTCCAGATGGTCCAGCAGGAAAGAGGCCTTACGATAGAGGCTTCCACCACTCAGGGCGCGCAACAGATGGCCGAGTAAACCACGAGCGACTTCTGCTTGAAAGATTACCGGGACCTGACGGGTTTCCAAGCGCCGTGCTCCCAGGCGCGCCACCGTGCGTTCGGCTGCCTTGTTGCCGACGGCGTCGGCTGACTCAAGCTCTCCAGGATTTCGAGACACGGAATACCAGTAATCGCGTTGCATGCCCGCCTCATCCTGACCAATCAGGGTACAACTCAGACTGTGGCGGGAACTGAGGTAATGCCCACGAAAACCGTGACTGTTGCCATAAATTCTTAAGCCATCGTGACTACTGACCGAGGCGCCTTCTGAATTGCTGATGCGGGAATCAGATTCACGTCCACTTGCTTCACAGGCTTGCGCCAGAACAATCGCCTGCTCAGCGTTGAGGTTCCAGGGATGATAGAGATCGAGATCGGGAATTTCGGTCGCCATCAGCTCCGCAGCTGCCAGACCTGCGTATTCATCTTCCTCGGTGTAGCGCGCAATATCACAGGCCGCCTTTACCGTTTCACGGATAGCCTTGGGACTAAAATCGCTGGTACTGGCCGAGCCCTTGCGCTTGCCGACATAGACGGTAATTCCCAGACCTTTGTCACGATTATGTTCGAGGGTATCGACTTCACCAAGCCTTACATTAACTGATAAGCCGGCTTCGACACTGACACCGGCTTCAGCCGCAGAGGCACCTAACTTGCGGGCTTCTGAGAGCATATCGTCCACCACACTCAGGCTACGTTCAATATCAAAGGGTGTATCTGCTGTGGAAACGGGGATAGGATTTTGGCTCATAGTACTCTCGGATCAATGATGTTTATTCGAATGCAGGCATTCTACTGGTGCAGACCAGTAGCCACAAATGCGATAATAACAACATGCATGACGACGATCCCTTCGATGACACTCTTGTCAGTAAAACTCAGCGTAAACGTGACGCCCATGCCCTTCAGGCCCTGGGTGAGTCACTGGTGAAACTCAATAAATCCGCGCTGGAGCAAATACCTTTACCCGATGACCTGCAGGCCGCAATCGTTGAAGCGCAGCGTCTGCACCAGCGCGGCGCCCTGAAACGTCAGTTGCAATACATTGGCAAACTGATGCGACAATGTGAGCTCGAACCCATCCGGGTGGCCTATGAAAAAGCCACCCACTCTTATCGAGAAGATGTGCAACAGCACCATCAACTGGAGCAGTGGCGTGATCGCTTATTGGCTGAGGGTGATCAGGCGCTGGAAGCCTTGTTGCGCAAATACCCCGCAGCGGACCGCCAGCATATTCGACAGTTGGTTCGCAGCGCCCAGAAGGAATCTGCTAAGGCAAAGCCACCCAAAGCCGCACGTGAGTTGTTCCGCTATTTGCGGCAGCTCGTGTCCGATCAGGATGATTCGGACTAGGCCGTGCCACCCACGGTAATACTGTCAATCTTCAAGGTAGGCTGGCCGACCCCGACCGGTACACTTTGCCCTTCCTTGCCGCAAACGCCGACGCCTCGATCCAGCGCCAGGTCATTACCAACCATGGATACACGGGTCATGACTTCCGGACCATTGCCGATTAACGTCGCACCCTTCACCGGCCGGGTCACTTTCCCTTTTTCGATCAAATAGGCCTCACTGGTCGAAAATACAAACTTACCGGAGGTAATATCCACTTGCCCACCCCCGAAATTAACGGCATACAATCCCTTATCAACTGACGCGATAATCTCTTCCGGATCCTGCTCACCGGCCATCATGTAGGTATTGGTCATGCGAGGCATGGGTAAATGGGCATAGGATTCACGCCGACCATTACCCGTGGGCGCTTGCCCCATCAAGGAAGCGTTGAGTTTGTCCTGCATATACCCCTTGAGGATGCCATTTTCAATCAACACCGTCTGCTGGGTCGATGTGCCTTCATCGTCCATGTTGAGAGAGCCTCGCCGATCGGGCAAGGTGCCGTCATCCACGATCGTGCACAGAGGTGAAGCGACCTGCTCACCGATCCGCCCGGAAAAGGCCGAGCTACCCTTGCGATTGAAATCCCCTTCCAGCCCATGCCCAACAGCCTCATGCAGCAGAACGCCGGGCCAGCCGGGGCCAAGCACCACTGGCATGGAGCCAGCGGGGGCCGGCACCGCCTCAAGATTCAGCAGGGCCTGTCGCACCGCTTCTTGTGCATATTCAAGGCCGTGATCCTGCTGTTGAAAATAACTGTAATCGATTCGGCCACCGCCGCCCGCGGAACCCTGCTCGCGCCGATCGCCCTGCTCCGCAATCACACTGACGTTCATGCGTACCAAGGGCCGCACATCAGCCGCCAGTGTGCCATCACTGGCTGCCACCATCACCACTTCGTGACTACCTGCCAGGCTGACAACAACCTGTTTAACTCGAGGATCCTGCCGACGCGCTTCGGCATCCAGCTCACGTAACAGGGTAATTTTCTGATCCGCGTCCAGGGAGCTGAGAGGATCAACCGGCACATACAAACGCTGGCCGGCGCGTTGCTGCCAGGCCTGCACCGTCCCCTGGCGACCTGAACGGGCAATGGCCCGTGCCGCATCGGCCGCTTCTGTCAGGGCCGGCAGCATAATTTCATCCGAGTAGGCAAAACCGGTTTTTTCACCGCTGACAGCCCGTACGCCGACACCTTGTTCTATCCCATGGTGACCTTCACGCACGATTCCATCTTCCAGCATCCAGGACTCGTGACGGTTTATCTGAAAATACAAATCCGCATTATCAATACTGTGACCCATAAGCTGGTCGAGTACCGTCTGCAGATCGTTCTCAGCCAAACCATATGGCGACAGTAGCGCCTCACGCGCTATATCCAGCGACGGAGCACTCATTGAGCTGCCAATTTACAGGGGATTTTGCGGTGTTTCAGCACGGGGAAATTACGACGGGTATTACGTACCTTGTCGATATCCAGCTCCGAGATCACGAAACCGGAACCACGGGGCAGTCGATCCAGCACACTTCCCCAAGGGTCAACTATCATGCTGTCACCATGAGTTTCACGACCATTAACATGGTAGCCACCTTGCGCCGCAGCAATCACATAACAGAGGTTTTCGATGGCGCGGGCCCGCACCAGTATCTCCCAGTGTGCCTTGCCGGTCAGGGCGGTAAATGCCGAGGGAATAGCAAACAATTCCGCTCCTTCGTCCGACATGCGACGGAACAACTCAGGAAAACGTAAATCATAGCAGACGGCCAGACCCAGCCGGCCAAAGGGTGTATCCACTACCGTAGCACTATCCCCCGGCTCCGTGGTCGTCGACTCATCGTAGATTTCCTGGCTTTCCGGCAAATTAACATCAAACAGATGAACCTTGTCGTAGCGGGCTTTAATTTCACCCTGATCATCAAATAACAAACAGGCCGCACGAACGTGCTGGGAATCCTTCGCGGTCAGGGGAACGGTACCCCCGACAATCCAGACGCCATGTTGCCGGGCCTGCTCGGCGAGAAAATCCTGGATTAGACCTTGCCCATAGGTTTCACGCACCTTGACCTTGTCTTCCTCCTGCAAACCCATGATGGCGAAATTTTCCGGCAAAACCAATAGTTCTGCCCCGGCATCAACAGCCCGGCTAATCAAGCGGCCCGCTTCGGTGAAGTTGGCGCGGACATTTGGCCCAGACGCCATTTGAATAGCTGTAACCCGTTTCAAGGTGTAACCTCCTGATACCCAAGCCTGGGTGAATTCGTCTTCGGCACTTCCGCTGATTTACTTACTGGCGGCAATACTTCCAGTTCTATTACCTGGGAATTCGCACTACCAGGGACTCTTTCCATATCGGCTGATGACAACCCCAGTGAAACCAGCCAACTGTGGAGTTCATTCATCCACAGGGTTCCGGCATCACCGCCGGGATAGCGTATTAACAGTCGTCCTCCCGGGGTAGCCTGCAATTCCGCCATGGCACTGGCCAGTGCCGGCATCTGAAGAATGGTTTCGACATTACGAGGCACGGCCCATTGTTCAGCGGTAAGTAGGTGGGATGTTTCCAGGGCCTGCACCATGCCGACGGGTACAAGTAATAAGCCAAACAAAAGTCTCTTCATAAGAATAAGGATACCATGAACTCACCGAAGCGGGCAGCCTGAGTAAACAGCCGCTACGGCAAAACGCCTATTGAAGACACGGATATTTCCAGTTTCACCCGCATTAGCATTGGTTTATATCTCTTCATCATCCTGGAAACCCTGCTCTACCACCTGCCCCCCGATCTGGGTTATGACCGGTTCATCCCAACTACCCGTCACATGGTACTCGCGACTGGAAGCCTTGTTGATCTCATCGCCGAACAGCTTATCGAGTAAAATGATGGCGGCTCCTATTTCCAGACCAAATAATAATCCTCCAGCAACGGGTAAGGTTCCGCTGACCCTGGGTGTCACGATAATCGTCTGATCGAAATCCTGTTCTATATATCCGGTTCGTCCTGCTACCGCGATCTGGGCGACCGGACTTTTAGTACTGAGATCGCTGGTATAGGCACTACCTTCACGAAAATCGAAATTTCCATTAATTTCATCAAATTGAAACCCGGATTTAAAAGTATCGCGAAAATCAAGCGCCAGGCGACGCGGCAAGGCAGACAAACTAAACAACCCTAACAAACGCCCGGCGCCTGCCTCTACCTCGGTGATATTGCCCTTTTTAATATTAAGATGAAACTTGCCCCCCACTGTCTCTGCATCAAAGCGATCCAGACGATCCGGCCAGGTCAGCGACGCGTTGGATTGCAATTCACCTTTTTCAATAACCGCAGCAAAGCCCAATAACTCGAGCATTTTTCCTGTGTCCGGACTACTGAACTGCACATCAAATGATGTTTTATCCTGTCCCAACCATTGGTTCCATTGACCATTCGCGTTTAATTTCAGATAGGGAGCCTCTAGCTGAAGCTTCTCTATTCGAATCCCCTTGCGCATTCGCAAGGTTGTGATTGAAAAATGGCCAAACTCGGTTCCATCATAGGCCAGACTCTTAACTTCGCCATTGATCAACGGAACATTCTCCGGTGCCAGTTTTTGCTCGACTTCATCCTTATCCAGAAATTTCTTCAGCCCCATGCGATCCATCGCAAGCACAATTGGCATCGTCGACTTTCCTTCCTTGCTTAGCGGAAACAAATCCGTAAATGCACCACGCCACTCGGCAACTGAGAAATTATCGACCGAGCCCGAAAGTTTCAAAACGCCATGCTCAGGCTGGAGCTCACAATCACTACCAAAATGCAGGTTT
>JAHEIJ010000063.1 GCA_024639445.1 Gammaproteobacteria bacterium | reverse complement strand
CAACACTGAGGGCTGCGTTTGTATAACTAAAGATATACGAAATTATTCATAAACACAGGAGTAGCTGCCATGAAAATGAGAACTCTACTTGCGACATGCATAGCAAGCGGCATGCTCGCCACAACGACCGCCTTTGCCGATCACGCGAGTCCCATGGGCGCAGGTTGGTCCAACATGCCCAACGACATCCATAACACCCGTCTTGAAGATAGTAATGAGGAGTTTATGGACCTGGTGCAAGGAGGCGGTGGTGCGGATTCGGTTAATCGTTATGACGACGATACCACAACAGCGGAACTACCCGCTTCAAGAGCAGAAACCCAAACCACCACTGGAGCGTCATCTGCGGCAAGTATGAGCCGAAGCGTGTCGCGTACTTCCACGCGTTCTTCAGCAGGAACAATGTCCAGGGGCGGAAGACGCTAATGACATTATGCGTAGCCAGTCAAGAATCCTGATTGGCACGTTCAACATCAGCACAAACGAGCAACACTGATTTTTGAATTTTTTAGCAACATTTTTTATTACAACACAGGAAATCATTTATGAAATTTAAGTCTCTGTTAGCCATATTCATCACCACCGGTGTTTTTTCTACTTCTGCCGTAATGGCTGATCACAATAGTCCGATGGGTGCGGGTACTGCCAATATGCCCAACGACATCCACAATACTCGTATTGAAGATGACAATGAAACCTTTTTGGAACTTGTGCAAGGAGGCGGTGGCGCAGATTCTGTAAATCGCTATAGCGATGACACAACAACCACGATGGGATCAAGCCGACGCACAACTACCAGCAGCATGGGTGGTTCACGCTCGGTATCCGTTAACCGCGGCGGACGCCGTTAATTTAATTCCAAGAGAAAGAGATAGGAAGTGCAAATGAAGAAATATTTAACATTATTAACAATTGCATTTGTTGTTCTCATACATCCTGTGTCCAGCCTGGCTGGCCAGGGAGGCCGCCAGGCTATCCAGGAAGTGAGCGACATTAGTCTAGACGAGTTATCAACAATTGAAATTGAAAATCTGACTTACATGCGCGAAGAAGAGAAACTCGCACGCGATGTTTATCTCACCATGTTTGACACCTGGGGCTTATCCATTTTCGATAATATTGCCTCTGCCGAGCAATCACATACTGATGCGGTGGCCAAAATGCTAGACAAGTACAAACTACCCGACCCGGTTGTCGATGACAGAATCGGAATATTCATGAACCAGGAGTTGGCTCATCTGTATGAAACCTTACTGGCACGTGGATACCAATCATCATTGGAATCACTTTTTGTTGGCGCGCTAATTGAAGAAGTCGATATGACCGACCTGAAACGCGCTATAGAAGAGACAGACAATGAAGATATTCGTGAATTGTATGAGAATCTTCTGCGAGGTTCGCGTAATCATCTACGTGCCTTCGTTGGTAAAATCGAAAATCTAGGCATAGTCTATGAAGCCCAGTTTCTTACGCAGGAAGAAGTGGACGCCATTGTAGATTCGCCAATGGAGAGATGATACCAGTCGCAGATGATGCTCACACCACACAAATTCTTGACAGATATAGGTGAATCAAATGTATGAATTACACAAAATCCCGGGTAATGTAATTGATAACAGGGTTAGTACTTTTGTTAAACAAGGGCTGGTAAGTCTGTTTGAGAATCTTTTGACAAATGGCAAGCTATCGGCTTTGGAAGCCCTATATGTCGGGGCGGCAATTGAAGAAGTTGATATGCTTGATCTTAAGCAGGCTATTGAAAATACCAACAGCACAGACATGCGCAAGATATACGAAAACCTGTTATGTGGTTCGCGAAATCATCTTCGCACATATATAAATCAGATTGCAGAACAGGGTATTTCCTACGAAGCACAGTTCCTTAGCCAGGATGAAATTGATGCCATAGCAGAGTCACAAATTAAACGTAGAATTACACTTTGTTGAGTAAAACCATGTTAAGTGAATTTGCACCATTCTCCGGGCTTGTGTTATTCGTTATTAGCATGTGCATAATATTTGTCAACACGCTAAACAACGCTTGATTCTGGCAACTTATACCTGTCAAGCAATATTAAGGGCGACAACTCTGTTTCGCCCTTTATTTTTAGCGACGTACAGTGCATCATCACCTCGGGTAATCGCCTGCGCAAGGTCCTCACTGCCTGAGATTTGGGTGCACCCGATACTAACCGTAACCTGGCAGTTTGATTCAGAGTCAATCACTGTTGTTTCAATATAGGCCCTGACTCTTTCTGCAGCAGCCTCTGTCTGGGCCAAATCAGTTTCTGGAAAAAGTACCAGGAACTCATCACCCCCAAAGCGACAAATCAAATCTTCGTCCCGGACCATATCTCGCAATGCGTCCGCAACAAATTTCAGTACTTTGTCACCCACTGCATGTCCATATTTGTCATTGGTTGATTTGAAATTATCAACGTCTAGCATTAACAGGCAAACCGACTTGTCACGGCGACGACAATGCGCAAGTAATACCGTTGCCTCGAAGGCAAATCCTCGTCGGTTCAATGTGCCAGTAAGCGCATCTGTTGTTGCTAACCTGCTAACCTCTTTCATGGTTTCGCGTAAGTGCATGAGCAAGTAAGCGAGCACAATTATGAAAACAACAATAATCCAATAGGGTAGCGCACGTAATACCGCCCTCAAATTCACACTGAATTGGGGAAGACGATGTATTAACCAGAGTTTCCCATCCACCAATGGCAAAGCGATCAGGAAATTATTATCCGCCATCAGTAGCGTTTCTTCCGATTGTAGTAATTTCTCCGGAAGTTCAAGATGTTCACCCGGTTTGAATGGTCTCAAAGCGGCAACCAATTTTGCATTTTTATTTACAATCTTGCTTTCACCTGGTATTTCCACTTCATTATTCAGAATCTCCTGCATCGTATCCAAACCGATATCTAACGATACAACTCCATAAAAAATGTCATTCGCCCAGACTGGCTCTGAACAGGTGATCATAAGCCCTTTACCTGCGGCATCATCATATACATCACTGATCACGGGTGACCTTGTCGGATTCCCCTGTGGAGCGGCACTGAGCCAGAATTCTTTCTTATACAAGTCATAACTGAACTGAAAACCCTCAACACCCACCGAGGGTGCAACGAAGATAAAGCCATTTGCAGAGGTATAATACACCCACTTTAATTCAGGTAAATTTTTTATTGCGGTACGAAAGGTCGAATCAAGCATCAAGGCGGTAGACACTTCAGTCTGTGTCGAGATATCAACATTCTCAAAACGACCATTTCCCGTCAAAGTGGCATTACGCACTGTCGCCAATTTCGCCTGTGACGGTTCCAGACCGTATACCGCATATTGCGGGTAATAGGTAATCTCGTTAAGCCCCGGATGACGATAGTCATTTTGCATTACCAGAATGAGGTTCTGCTCCATGGTTTCCTTCATGGCTGACACAATCACCCTGGCAGACACCATCTTTTCCCTTAAAAGATGTGATCGTAATCTTGCTCCATCGACTATTTCATCTTGCAGGAGTGACCGTTCACGGCTAAAAATACCAACAAACGCAAGGATGGAAATTATTAATCCGATAATTACTATCTGCTTGATTGTGCTCATAGGTATATAATTATTTTTTCTGCACTACAATGTCAATTAGTATTAAGTACTGAAATGTTTTATATGCTTCAATTCAATAAAAATCATAGAAATATTACAAATGTGACCTTGTTTATTTCTCATGCTACCAGGCTTATTATAAGTATTAGAACCTAATAATAAGCGGTTTATAGCTTAAGTACTGAAACCATCTTATGATTAAAGTAATAAGTAATACCAGACTATGGAGCAATGTGGAATGACTGTACGCATTGGATTTATTGGTTTGGGAATCATGGGTCGTCCCATGGGACTGAACCTGATAAAAGCGGCTTATCCCTTATCAGTATATGCGCGCCGCCCGGATATGATGGAAGCATTGACACATCAAGGCGCAACTGCCTGCGAATGTCCTCAGGAGGTAGCGTCTCAGAGTGATGTCATTATCACTATGGTTTCTGACACCCCGGATGTTGAACATGTCATTCTGGGTGAGAAAGGTATTATTCATGGCGCACAAGCTGATAGCGTCGTTATTGATATGAGTACTATTTCTCCATCAGCAACGCGCCGCATAGCCGAAACCCTGAGTAAGCAAGGCATTCAAATGCTGGATGCCCCTGTCTCGGGTGGCGAACAAGGTGCCATCGATGGTGCCTTATCCATTATGGTGGGTGGCAAGGAAGAGATATTTCAACGAGTCCTGCCGATCTTTGAAGTACTTGGTAAAAATATTGTCCATACTGGTGGGCATGGCGCCGGACAAGTTACCAAGGCCTGCAACCAGATTGTCATCGCCCAAACATTGGTGGCTATCTCTGAGGCTTTTATACTCGCCAAAGTATCCGGTGTCGATCCTGCCAAGGTCCGAGCCGCCCTGCTAGGCGGCTTTGCCGGCAGCCGGGTACTGGAAACTCATGGGCAACGTATTCTCGATCATAATTTTGAACCCGGCTTCAAGGCCAGGCTGCACCAGAAAGACATGCGTATTTCAATGGAAGCGGCGCACGAAATGGGCATCGCCCTGCCAGGTGCTGCCTTGGCCACACAACAACTCAATGCCTTGATCGGTGAAGGGCTCGGGGAAGAGGACTCTTCCGCACTGGCAACAATACTTGAACGAGTATCGGGAATAACAATATAAATGATATTTCAAAGTCTGTTTGTCGATTTACGTGGCAATTCGATTAACTATCAGCTTGATTTCGTGTTAAACAATTCCTGTGCCGGGTTGGTTAACTTGACTTCGGCAGAATCGATAATCTCAAGGATTCGCATGTTTAACTCTTCGGCTATCTCCATATATTCGAGATAATCCGTAGTCATAACAAATGCCAACACATTGATTTCAAGCGAATAGGTTCCAAAGCCTACAAACCGGGCGATATTAGGTTCCTCAGCCACTCTGGCATGTTCATTAAGCAATTTTTCAATATCGGTAATGATTTTTGACAACTGTTGCGGCGTAGTCTCGTAACGTAAGTGTAGTTTCGAATTGAAGCGGATCTTTTCCCGATCGGCAAAATTTTCCAACGGCATCGATGCAAATTCAGCATTGGGGATTGAGACCACTGTCCGATCCAGGGTACGGATTCGTGTCGAACGCAAACCTATTTCTTCAACAGTACCTAATTTATCGCCATAACGGCAAAAATCACCTACACGAACAGGCGTGGCCATATAAAGCGTCGCGGCACCAATTAAATTTTCGAGGGATTTTTGGGCTGCCAGAGCAACCGCCAAACCACCTATCCCAAGCCCGGCCAATAAGGTTGAAACCTTGTAGCCGATATTATCCAACCAGACCAGTAATGCAACCATTACAATGATGATCTTGACTGCAGTGGCGACGGGACGTAACAACACAATGGCATGCTCACGATTATTATGGATTAGCTTGTTGTTCCAATAGCCAAGGATGATGTCAACAACCCGCATAAGCACCCAGGCAACAACAATCGTCTGAACAGTGCCTGCTCGTATCAAGGCGCGCGTCTCGACCGATGGGTGGATAGTGTCGAGCCACGCTCTCACGATTACCAAAATCACCAGCCAACGCGCAGGGCCAGTAAAAAAAAGTGCCCAGAGTTGCGCCATGTCCGTCCCTTTACGACGAAACAACCACCCTAAAAGATAAGTGGGGACAAATACAATTCCATAGGCCCCAATAATAAGCATGAGCAGGATTGCCCATTGCCATGACTGTAGTGTCAGGAACTTAAATTCAGGCAGACTGCGATATAGCATTTCACCCAGTTCGCCATAACCATATTCCTCATATAGTTGCGGGATTTCACGAACCGTTGCTGAGGAGAGCATCCAGATATAGACACCATCACCACGCGGTACACGCTGCAACAAAATATCCAGCTTACGATCTTCAATATCTATTCGCCCAATAAAATCCCGATAGGATGGTAAGCCGTCATCTGTGTGACCCTTGGGGTCGGTACTCAGAGTATCCATATCTACCCACAGGGCGCGGTCTAATACCACTTTTAATTGGCGCGCCAGTTCTGGGCCATCGCTCTGGCTATAACCTCTCGGTAATTTTCGAAGATCCAGATACTCCGCTGCAGTTTCGTAATCATTTTCCTTAACTGCATTAAAATATCCTGCAACGGCATTGTGGGGTACGCCCCGATCCAGTTTGTCAACGGGGCCAAGCGGTTTTGATGGGGCTGAAGTTTTCTGTTCCTCTTCCTTAACTGCAACTTTTTCATCAGGTTTTTCAATGATCTGTTTCAGGGTAGGCTCGCCTTCCTGGCTTTGGGCGTAGGAAAACTGTGAATAGCTTAATGCAAGGGTCAACAGCATAAAAACGACAACGCGCATCACATCAATTTGGTATTTCATTTCAACGCCCTGAAAAAATTGAACTAAAGAAAACATAATTTCAAACAAGAATTAATCAATTTGCGCTACGTTTTTTTCGCAATACGACCAAATGCCCAGCGAATAAACGGATATAAAAACCACGACAATTCCCAGGCAATAGGACCCACGAAAGCAAATGGCATCGTCAATAGGGCAGTAATGGGTTCAGCGAGATTTTGCTTCAGTAACTCTTCTGATTTCTCGGCAGGCACGTTATCAGAAACCAGGTCACCTTTTCGGTACGCATAGTACCAGCCCAGATAGGAGCTAATAGCCAGCAACAATGCCGCAAAGCTCTCTAGCATTCGACTATCGGCAGCGGCGCCAAGGCGCAAGCCTGTACCAATGCTGTAAAGAAAAAACAGCAGAAAAAACAGCTGAAAAATTGCGATCGCGGTGTGAATACGATCTGTCGCCTTTAAATAACCAAACAAGGCATTATTTTGTAGCCAGAAAATGATCACGATCACGAGCGCGAGTAACACAATAATGAAGTCTTGCCAGTTATCAACCAACATATTCAATACAGTAATTGACTGATCATCTTCCCCTTCCGGCCTGGGAAGGATCATGAACAGGCGCCAGATAACCAGCGCATATACAACATCCATGACTCGTTCAAGACGTGTAAGTTTTAGATTTTTCGCTGAGGCCGATCCGGTCATCGCAGATTTTTTCTCAAGTTATAAATTCAGAGCAACTGATAAGTTTATATAATTATATGCGCGCCTGAATGTAGATTTGCGGCCCGAAATAGCGGTACTCTATTTCGCCCTTCCATTCGCTGTCATCGATTTTAGCATCAATATCAAACCAGCTTACCGCAGCACCTATACCGAAATTTTTCGTTAACCAGTAATCCGTACTCAGACGTATATTGTAAAGATTCCCCGAGAATTTGAATGCCTCATCAGTAATATCAAGGGCGAAGATCTCACCATGCAGGCTGGTCGTCCATCGCTGATTAATATAATAATCATAGCGTATTCCGAAAAGTGGTAATGGCACATCAGCAGTGGCTGATGCATTTGCATTGGCATCCTCGCCATTCAAGGACGCGTCACCTTGAACCGCGAAATCCAGAGCAAACCAGTGAAATCCGAATGAACCGGCGAGTTCGTGTTTCTCATTTTTAATGAAAGAGTAGGCGTAATATATCGGTGTTATCGTGAGGCTAAACTCAGTCTCCAGGCTGGCCCCCACAGGATAAATCTCGTCACCAATTTCAAGTTCTCGTAAAGCTGTCGCGCTGGCATCGCGGTTAAAACTGAAGTAAGAAACACCAAGCCGATGCCGGTCTGCAAAACGCCAGGTTCCGCCCACCCAGAAAACAGACTCATCTTCTTTCAATCCCAGGTCATCCTCAAGATCAATGCTGTCACCGGCCCCGACTGTCTGATTATCTACCCGTAATGTGGTATTGAATGCCGGCAGGAACGCGCCCAGCCCAAATGAAAATGTTTCTTCACCTTGCTTGATCCAGTCTTCGGCCTGGCTTGAAGCAGGAGCAAGGATAAGAAAAGCCAGCAAAACCAATATATTATTATTTGTATGAATCATTCTCGCTCAAAGCCTTAAAACAATACCGGAATAATTTGTTCATGCACCGCTTGCTTTTGCCTTGTGAATAAAAAGTGCTCTCAGTTTATCCCAGAACTCTCCGCCCAGTACAAACAAACTACATAACAAAAACAGATCGCCAATAATTGCGAACAATAACCGATGTTCATCAAATATCGGTATATATCCGGAAATATAAGGTGCAAGCCATCCAAAAAGCAGTGGAATCGAAAACAGGACCAGTCCGATGCGGTATCTTGTCAAACTGACTGTCTCTGGCGGGGCAAAGTATTTACCCAGAAAACCAAATATATGCTGTTTCAGGTAATCAAATCCGGCTTTTCCCATCACCGCCGCGGCCACCAGCATCGCCAGCTCTGGCACGCCCACTAACAATAAACCCGAGAGTGTCGTCTTCCAGGCAACGGGCAGCGACGATGCGGTAACCAGGGGAACCAGCAACGGGCTCAGAAATCCGGTGACGAATATAATACCGCCAGTATATAAACGGCTTTTCGAGAGTTCGGTCTCTGTTGAGTCACTATTCGTTGTCGTAATCATTTATTTTGAAATAGTAGCAGTAAACACACAGCCTAAAAATATCAATTCTTTGCCTCTGGTCTAGCCAGAACATACTCGGGGTAGTTTATATTCTTCACGAATGTTCATGAGTGAGTTCAACGCCTTGCGCATGGTTTCTTCCGCCTGTGCTTCAGATTTGATATCCCGGTCTTTTTCAACAACCGTTGGAAACAAGCTGCGTGCTTTGGCTTCGTCTTTTTGATCGGCATAACTCAAGATTTCCAACCACAAACCCGCCAGACCATAGTTGGGGTTTTCTGACTGCTGTGCTTTGTTAGCCTGCTGCAAGGACACGTCATGGCGACAATCCGCCAATGCTTCCAGGCCTGAATAAGTCTCATCGCCTATCTGCTGGCGAAGTTTGGCAAGTTGCGCATCCTGTTGTTGTTTCACCTGACGATCGGCTTCGCTACCGGCGATTGCCCCGGCGGTTCCCCCAACTGCACCACCATACACCGCGCCACGCGCGGCAGCTTCGGCCGGATCGCCACCGAATACAAGTGCAGTAAAAATACCACCCACGGCACCTGAAACAGCACCTGTAGTAGCCCCTCTAGTCGCTCCTTGAGCAGTGTAGCTGTCGGAGGCACATCCGTTGAGTTGTACCGATAACCAAACCGCAATAAATCCTAACAGTGCTATCTGGGACAGCTGAAATATGCGCACCTTTGACATCTTTGCTCTCCTTATTTTGGAATCAGAAACAAGAATTATCTGGTTGTAATAAATAACTATAGTCATAATTTCCTGCTTCTTCTTTTCATTGAATGGTTTCAGTTTAATTTCGTGAGAAAAATAGCTCGAATTCCATTATCGACACATTGAGACATATAACCATTTTTTATGTACTGCTATTTCTCCTCTCGCTCAGAAGGATAGATGAGAAATTCATCTATGATTCAATGGTGAGGAACTGAATCATGATTGAGATCATCTTGCTGGCCGGGGCCATATCGATTGATCTCGAACCCTATACGGTAGAGAACACTGAAGCAGACACCCCCGGCGTTGGAGCGAATACTGCTGTCGATGGCGGAGCATTCCAGTGGACGAACCGGCGAAGTGGGCCTGACAATTCCCTTTATCAGGATAACAACGATTCAGCTAGTGATAGTGTGATACGAGACGCATTTGGCAGACCGGTTGGGGTTGAAGAATGATATCGGATATTAGAGAGTTGAGGGCGCTCTCGGGCATCCCTGCCCTTCGCGGCATTTGTGCATCCATGCGCTTCAGGATTCTCACAAGTTTTTTTGAAATCGAGGGTTCGAATCCGTACATCTACTAGACAAACTAAAAGGGCCCCAGTTGGGGCCCTTTTAGTTTATGTGGCGGAGAGAGAGGGATTCGAACCCTCGATACGGGGTTACCGTATACACACTTTCCAGGCGTGCTCCTTCAACCACTCGGACACCTCTCCGAAAACTACTGACAGCCCGCGTTGCCGGTTGTGGCAGGGGCCGCTCGCAAAAGAGGCGCAAGGTTAAACCAGATGAGGCTGGAGTGCAATTCTGACTCCGGCCAACCTGCCTGAATACGGCCCATATATTATAGAATGCTTCGGATTTCCTGTTTTCGCTGATTTTAGGCCCCAACTCTCCACTTAGAGGG
>JAHEIJ010000303.1 GCA_024639445.1 Gammaproteobacteria bacterium | reverse complement strand
ATACGCCCATTACTGTATAACGCATCATCGACATGGAAACGTTGCATGCGACCAATCACCAGGTGGTCAATACCCAGGCGCAGTATATGTTCGACCGTGCATTCCATATTGATCCTGGCCTCGGCAACACGCGGCGTTTTGATAACCTCACACGGTACGGGGGTCACCCCCGCTCGCTCAAACTCATCAACCTCTGGCGGATGATTAAACGCCGTTTCGTGCATGGCATTGCCCAATGCCACTGAGACAATATTAATGACAAATTCCTGACTTTCACGCAGGTTAGTCAAGGTGTCTTTAGGGTAGTCCTCGCCTCCGGTACGAGGGCCGATAGAGATCGCCAGCATCGGCGGCTCACGTGAGACCGCATTAAAAAAACTATATGGCGCCAAATTAAGTATGCCATCACGACTGCGTGATGACACCCAGGCGATAGGACGCGGCACCACAGCCCCAATCAGTAGTTTATAGACAGAATGTGAATCAAGTTCAGAAGGATCAATAATCATATTTATCGCGTATAAATGGAAATATTATTAGGTTCAACACTATGTTGGAAAAAACTGAGCTCAAACCCCAGTAATTTATCAAATCGAAAAATCCTATAACAGCGGTTTAATGGGCATAAACTGCCAAAACCGGACTTTCACGCGCTTTCCAAATGCCGCATGTTTATCAGGATTCTCAGAGGCCATCCAGCTGTTCCCCGGTTGCATGTCAATGGCAATTCGTTCCTGTACGAATTTTGCAAGAGATTCATTATCTACAATAATGCCAACTTCTGTATTCAGGTTTTGTGAGCGCGGGTCAAGATTATACGTCCCGATATAAACAATCCTGGAATCAATAACCATGGTCTTGGCGTGAATAGCAAACACGGGCTGCTTGTCTTCTAATTCCGGGTAGCGCTCCAGTAGTTGTCGTTGTATTTTTGGATACGGTTGATATTCATAAATATGCAGCCCCATATCGATGAGTTTCTGCCTTTGATTTCTGTATCCACTGAAAGCCTGTAAATTATCCGTTGAGGCAAGCGAATTGGTACTTATATTGATTGTCACGCCCCTTTCCGCTGCTGCTTTGAATAGCGCAAGCGCTTCGGCCGACATGACCAGGTACGGCGACTGGATAATGATTGCCTCCCTGGCTTGCTTTATTAGTTCTGCCAGGGCGCTAGTCGTAAGGCCGCCCCCGTCAAGAGCTAATCGATTGTCATTCTTCCCAGGGTTATCACTGATAAACTGCGCATTTGTCCAAACAATATTTTCTGCCAACCCTTTAAATGCGAGCGGAATCTCAGTAATTGCCCGCCTGATTTCCGGCTCAAAATTCTCCGCTGATTGTGCGTACGCATATAAATTACGGTAAACAGTCACCACCTCATCATCATTGACGGATACATTTTTTTTAAATAAACCAATCCCATCAAAACGTTGTTCTACCGGTACACTTAGGTCACTTGTCCAGAACTGATTAAAATTTTGCTGTATATCTCCAACGACTTTCCCGAATACCAGCGCATCGCGATCCCGGAAATTGTATTTTTGATCGTAATCAAAGTATTCATCCGCCATGTTACGACCACCGGTTATGGCTACTTTGCCATCAACGACAAAGGTCTTATCGTGCATGCGCTGGTTTACGCCACGAAAGTCCGCAGACACATTCATAACACGTTTGTGGAACGGGGTGCCGACAGAATGCTGCGGGTTATAGATACGAATCTCGATATTTGGGTGCAGTGCCAGCGCCAATAGACTTTTATCGGGTGCGTCAATCAATAAGTCATCAACAATAACGCGCACCTTTACACCACGCTCGGCCGCGCGCAGCAACGCCTCCGTCGCCAGGATACCAATATTGTCGGTACTCCAGATGAAGTATTGCACTTCGATGGACGTCTGCGCATGATCAGCCAACCAGGCTCGCGCGAACAGCGCCTCCTCGCCCTTATCCAACACCAGTACACCGGTCGTGCCTTTATGCTGTTGTATCTGTTGATCAATAAACGCCATGCCAGAGAGCTCGGCAGACCATACCGTCGGACCGGTCACCAGCATGAACAAGGCACATATGCTAGTGAACAAATGAATTAGATATGGAAGCGACGGGTTCATTTGTATAGTTTTTATTCTGACCATAAATACTTTAAGTGGTGAAAATTTAATCCCTCAGTCATATTTTCTTAACTTCCTTATAGGTTATATTAGTAAAAACTGTGCGACCTGAGCAGTAGCGAAGAAGTGCTGAATGTGACCAGAGCTTGCGGAGCAAGATCAGGAAATCCCTAATGATGCTCGAAGAGCTTCTAGGGGAAACCCACAGGGGTTCTACAGTGAAGCGCGTTCAGGGAATACTTAATAAACCTTGCAAGAGGTTCCAAGTGCTCTCGATAACTGTTTCTGCCCTAATTCTCGACAATACCCCAATTATTGAGTATAGAACTTTTTCATTAAGCATAAAAAATAATTCGCTGGATCTCAAAGCCATTTACGAAACTATGATCATCAACATCGATCTATCCCACCCCATTAGCTATAATTTTCTCGATTTACGCTAATACCGAATACCTATCTTATTTTGTCAACCATAACGATTGCATACGGCGCCTGGGAGGATCGCCAGTCCTGATAATTATCACGAGCTGTTCCCGGTTTAATAGAAGGTCAACGAGTTCATAGTATGGAGGCGTGAATCAGGTTGTGAATAAGTAACACCATTATTATGTGACGGACAAACATCTAATACCAACTATCAAAGGAGTGATCAAATGTACAAAAATCATCCTATACGATTATTAGCAACTTCGCTTGTTTTTCTCTTCACCGCAACAACCACCAGCCAGGCCCAGACAACTCCAGAGGAATTAGGTGAGCTGCTTTACAATGATACTAACCTGTCCGAACCGGCGGGCCAGGGCTGTGTGACCTGCCATGATTCGGGCTTTGGCTTCGTCGATCCCGACAATGTGCTAACGGGCACGCCCGTTTCCGCAGGGGTGGTGCCTGGTCGCTTTGGCCAGCGTAATTCGCCCAGCGCCGGCTACGCGGCGCTCACCCCTGAGTTCACGCTGAAGAGCGGCATTATGGGCGGCCAGTTCTGGGATGGTCGGGTACCCAACCTCACCGAACAGGCCAAGGGCCCTTTCCTGAACCCGGTCGA
>JAHEIJ010000302.1 GCA_024639445.1 Gammaproteobacteria bacterium | reverse complement strand
CCCCTATGAACCGCCGCATGAAAGCCCGGACAAGGAATTCGATCTGTGGCTATGTACGGGTCGGGTGCTGGAACACTGGCATTCCGGTTCCATGACACGCCGCGTGCCGGAACTGTATCGCGCCTTCCCGGATGCCGTGGTATTTATGCATCCCAATGATGCCAAAAAACGCGGCTTGAAGCGGGGTATGAGCGCCAAGATCGCCAGTCGCCGCGGTGAAATCGAAGCGCGGGTGGAAACCCGTGGACGCAACCGTGTGCCCGAAGGGCTGGTATTCATGCCCTGGTTTGACGCAGGTCGCCTGGTGAACAAACTTACGCTGGATGCGACGGATCCGCTGTCGAAAGAAACGGACTACAAGAAAAACGCCGTCAAGATCACGCGGGCATGAGGTAAGGACGCAGGGTGATGAGTGTCAAGCAGTCAGGCTCGTCTCGCGGTGTTACCCGCCGCCAGTTCCTGGCCGGTACGGTAGGCGCGGCGTGCGCCGCGGGTCTGGCTGGCCTGGGTCTGGTAAGTTACACCCGCCAGGCATCGGCCTTGCCGGCTTATGCGATTCGCCCGCCCGGTGCACTGGCGGAAAGTGATTTTCTCGGTGCGTGTGTGCGGTGTGGTTTGTGTGTACGGGATTGCCCTTACGATACCCTGCGTCTGGCAAAACCCGGTGAAGATGTGGCGCTTGGCACACCGTATTTTATCGCGCGCGAGATACCGTGCGAAATGTGCGAGGACATCCCCTGTGTGGTGGCCTGTCCAACCGGTGCGTTGGATCACAGCCTGACCGATATCGATAAATCGCGTATGGGTCTGGCCGTGGTCGTGGATCAGGAAACCTGCATTGCATTTCGTGGTTTGCGTTGCGAAGTGTGTTTTAACGTCTGTCCCGCGCGGGGTAAGGCAATCACGCTTGAAATGCAGCATAACGCTCGCTCCGGCAAGCACGCCCGCTTTATCCCTATCGTTCATTCCACGGACTGTACCGGCTGCGGTAAATGTGAACGGGCCTGCATTCTTGAGGAAGCGGCAATCAAAATATTCCCGCTGCATCTCGCCAAGGGTATTCAGGGCGAGCACTATCGCCTTGGCTGGCAGGAAAAAGACAAGGCCGGTCAAAGCCTGGTCACACCCGATGTGGAACATAAGTACAATCTGCCGGAAGGCATGGGCTATGACTATGAAGGGCAGGGATTGATTATTGAGGAACAGGCCGCTGAAACGCCTTACCCCGATGATCCGTTGGAAACGTTAAACCGTGGTAAGGATAGAATCTAGATGGCAAACAAGGCTGCCATAGGTCAGGACGCGCTAATTGAAAAAGGCTGGTGGAAAAGCCATCAGTGGTTGGTCTGGCGCCGGCTTAGCCAGTTAAGCGTGTTGGCACTGTTCCTGCTCGGCCCCTGGTTTGGCGTGTGGGTAATCAAAGGCAACATTGCCTCCAGCTTGATTCTCGATACGGTACCGTTGACCGATCCTTACTTGTTGATTCAGGTGTTACTGACACGTCACTTGCCGGAGACCACCGCCGTGCTGGGGGCAGTCATCGTGCTGGGGTTTTACTTGCTCGTCGGTGGCCGGGTCTATTGCTCCTGGGTCTGTCCCGTCAATATGGCCACTGATTTTGCGGCCTGGCTGCGACGTCGCTTCGGGATCACCTCAGCCGCCAGACTATCCCGTAATACCCGTTTCTGGTTATTAGGCTTGACGCTGGCAATGGCATTAGTGACTGGCACATTGGCATGGGAACTGATTAACCCGGTGACCGCCGTATATCGGGGTTTAGTGTTTGGTATGGGACTTGGCTGGACAGTTTTGCTGGCCATATTTCTTTTCGATTTTGTAATCGCCAATCGTGGCTGGTGCGGGCACCTGTGTCCGGTCGGTGCATTTTACAGCCTGATTGGTCGTGTGAGTGCAGTGCGCGTATCCGCCATACGGCGGGAGCAATGCAATGATTGTATGGACTGTTTCATCGTCTGTCCGGAGCCGCAGGTCATTAGGCCTGCGCTAAAAGGATCAGATGAAACGAGCCCGGTAATTCGTGACGGTGCATGTACCAATTGTGGCCGTTGTGTTGATATCTGTTCGAAGGACGTTTTTCAGTTCGGTCTTCGTAATAGTGGAAAAATGAATTCTCAAGTTGCAAACCATCAGAGGGAGGTTTTGTCATGAACATGCGGAATGCTTTAGGGCTGGCTCTGTTATATGGCGCAGCACTGTTCACAATGGGTAGTAGTTCGGTCGTTGCGGAAGTTCAGTCTTTACGTGGAATACAGGACATCAATGCTGACTCCAACCCTGCCGCGATCCAACATTGGCAGGAAGACAAGGAACCGATTCAGCGCGATTATGTGCAGCAGCCACCACTGGTGCCTCATGCTATAGAAGGATACAAGGTTAACCTGAAATTTAACAAATGTCTGACCTGCCATAGCTGGGCGAATTACAAGAAAGCCAGAGCGACCAAGATCAGCCAGACGCATTTCGAGGATCGTGAGGGTGAGGTACTGGCGAATGTATCGGCACGACGTTATTTCTGCACCCAGTGCCATGTACCACAGATCGATGCCAGTCCACTGGTCGAGAACGAATTTCAACCCGTGCAGGCGATTACGGGTCAATGATCAATCACAGTGCAATTGACATTGAATGATGAACACATCGCCTGTCAGTATTGAACGAAAGGGGTTTTGACCATGATTAATGTAGTTAAAAGTTTATGGGCGGCATTGAAACGACCTTCAGCGAAGTATTCGCTGGGCATTATTCTTGTCGTAGGATTTGTCAGCGGGATTATCTTCTGGGGTGGTTTCCATACCGCGATGGAAGCATCTAACACGGAAACATTCTGTATTTCCTGCCATGAAATGGAAGAGAATGTCTATATTGAATATAAGGACACCATTCATTACAGCAACCGTACCGGAGTAAGGGCGACCTGTCCTGATTGTCATGTCCCCAAGGATTGGGTGCATAAAGTGGCGCGTAAAATTAAAGCCAGCAACGAGCTATACCATAAAGCGATGGGAAGTGTGGATACGCCGGAAAAATTTGAAGCCAAGCGTCTCAAACTGGCGCGAAATGTGTGGCGCGTCATGAAAGACACCGACTCCCGCGAATGTCGCAACTGCCATGATTTTGAGTCAATGGACTATGTTAAACAGGG
>JAHEIJ010000301.1 GCA_024639445.1 Gammaproteobacteria bacterium | reverse complement strand
AACTGCCATCAATCGCAAAGAGATCTACCGCACCTATGTGGGTGTCGACGCCTGCATGTCCGCTCTCATGCGTCCGGGCATGTACAACGCCTACCACCATATCAGCGTGCCCGGCAAGGCCACCGATACAACCCAGGTCGTCGATGTGGTGGGATCACTATGTGAGAATAACGATAAGTTTGCCATCCAGCGGCCGCTACCCTCCATCACCGAAGGCGATCTGGTGGTCATTCACGACACCGGCGCCCACGGCCATTCGATGGGTTTCAACTACAACGGCAAACTACGACCCAAAGAGCTGCTGCTCAAAGCGGACGGAACGGTTGACCTGATTCGCCGCGAAGAGCGGCTGGAAGATTATTTTGCAACCCTTGCATTCACCCCTGACTCGCTTGCTGCAAAAACACAGGAGAAAGCCGCGCACCTGGCCAATTGACGGGGTCATCGTTTATGGATTCAGCGCTCAATTCTCTTTGGTGACCATAAACCTTCACACCGGATATTTCCCATTTAATTAGGAAAGCGAAATATCTGATATCGTTATCTAACCATACCGCCATTAAAAAGTGAAATTGAGAGAAATTGAAAGATTGTCACGCATAGTATTTTTTAAGGATACGTTCCATTTTCTTGCGGCGTTGGCCGCACCATATATATTACCAACGTAAAAAGGCAGACCAACACCACCGGCAACTGCTGCAAGTGCATAGTTCTCGTCCGCCAGCGCAATAATCGTTCCGGCAATAAATAGTGCGTTGACTAAGAAAGCCATGGCGCCATCCCTGTATCGTTCTGCATAAACGTGGCCGCTACCCGGTATTACCGCGGACAGGGTCCCTGCCAGAAACGGTGACTTCAATGTCGTGGCTTCGTATTCATGCAGCAACCTGAACGATTCCTTTACACCAGGAACACGTTCATCTTCCGGATAATTCACTAAAAAGCCTTCGAGTTCAGTCCTGCAGCTTAGCACATCATCCTGTTCGAAAGCGTTCAGAGAGAGACCCAGTTGGGCATGGGCAGCAACCGGATGCTTTTCGTCGAACAATCGCGATCGTCTGAATGCCAATTCTGCAGCATCATGCCGGCCAAGTTTTCTGTAGCTCAGCCCCTCATAAAAGGCGGCACTGCTGAAATGGCTGGCAGCATATGTTTTGCGGACATCGGCAAAACCTTTTACTGCAGACTCGTAATCTTCACCCCGATAATAGGCCATGCCGGTATTGTAGAAGGCCTCGGGCAGTCGATCAGAAGCCGGGAAAAGGATAATCAGCTTTTTGTATTCAGTGATCGCCCGATAATAGTCGCCTTCAGCAAAGAGGGCATCCCCCAAAGTCATTTGCATGTCATCGGTCATGACGATGCTATCCGATTCAGCCCGAACCGAAGTGAAGAGTAATAGTGATATTATCAGGCACGTAGACGGAAAGCGACGCAGATTTCTCATGGCTGCGTTAAAAGGGTGTTAGCCACCGGATCGTATAATTTACCGTTGGGCAGGCGCTTATAATCCTTACCCGCTAAGGTCCAGTATGTGCAACGCATTAGACGGTCGGCCGTCAGGACGATTCCCAAAAGGGGGCCATGATCCTGAACTGCCCGGTAGCCGTAATGTGAACAGGTAGGGGAGAAACTGCAACGTGAACCGTCAATTGGCGAAATCCAATCCTGAAAAAAACGCACACCTCCCAGCAGAACACCCTTTAATGACGATGAAGTGGCATTAACATCAGTGGCCGCAGCGGTTTTTACAAGGCCGTCCTTCGGGCCTTTCATTTTTATCGTTTCTAAACCATGACTGGGAATGGCTACGCAAAAAAGTAGCCAAACAACAAGCAATCCGGCAAAGTGTCTGGAATGGATTCTTTTATGCGTAAGACGCAAATGCATAGTACCTAACAGATTAGGCAAAAAATATTGTATTAATATTCAAATAGTTAATCTTCCTTAAGAATTTTTTTCTTGGCCGCTTCATATTCCTCTTCGCTGATGGCCCCTTCGTCGACGGCTTTTTTGAGGTCCTGCAACTCCTGACCGGTCGTCGTGGTTTTTGTGGATTCAGTGACGACTTTGGTCTCCTTACTGCCGCCACCGCAGCAGCCGGTAAGGACGATTGCCAATAGCATCAAGGTCAGAGCCAAAAATCTGAGCGTATGTCTCATGGAAGCCTCCTTTTATGGTTGAATCACGTGACACGATGAGATTAAAATATTCAGTCACTATATTAGAAATTACCGATGACTGCAATACCCGATCAGGCTGGGGCGCTTCACCGCGGGCTTTGGGCACGCAGGCGCAGGAACCCTCCGGCTTATGAAACAAGGGGATATCTTCAATCGGGGTTGAACATCAGGCGTACGGACATTGACTCAGATTTTCAGAGGGGTTGAAATGCGCAACCATAACAAAATGTTGATCATAACTGGCTACATCATTGCGCTGGTCCTTTTCATGGCCAGTACGGGCATGTCAAAAACTGAAGCAACCGACTCATTCATCAAGCTGGACCAGAAGTGGGTTGGTGATTTTGACGGTATGGTCGAAAGGCTTACCATTCGTGCACTGGTTCCGTATAGCAAAACATTTTATTTTCTTGACGGTGCCGACCAACGCGGCCTTACCTATGAGATGCTCAAACAGTTTGAAACGTTTCTGAATAAGCAGCTAAAGAGGAAAACCCTAAAAGTTAAAGTCGTGGTTATTCCAACAAAACGAGATCGACTACTACCTGCCTTGGTAGAGGGGCTCGGAGACATTGCGGCCGGAAATCTCACAGTGACAACGGATCGGCTTAAAACAGTCGACTTCTCAGCCCCACATCTGACCAACGTTGACGAAATCATTGTATCCGGACCTTCGGCGCCTCCTATCCAAACGATTGATGATCTAACCGGCAAAAAAATCCATGTCAGGAAATCGAGCAGCTACTATGAAAGCTTGATCAACCTCAATGAGGCGTTTAAGCAAACGGGAAAGGAACCCATGAATCTGGTGATGGCGGATGAATTGTTTGAAGATGAGGATCTTATGGAGATGATGAATGCCAACCTTATCCCAATGATTGTTATCGATAGCCATAAAGCTGAATTCTGGTCCCGAATTTTCAAAGATCTGACCGTGCACCCAGATATTAAGTTAAGAACGGGGGGGCAGATCGCGTGGGC
>JAHEIJ010000062.1 GCA_024639445.1 Gammaproteobacteria bacterium | reverse complement strand
GTGGGCCAAATACTTTTTTTACATCATTGTCAGTATAAGCGAAATCATCACTCGCGCGTGCCGGGTGTAAACTGACTTCACCTGTGTTCAGGCATACTTGCCGCGTTATCAATTCCTTGTTTTGGATTTTGTCCAGCAATATTTGAATCTGGCTCTGATTATCCAGTTTCTCTACCAGTAACTCCAGTCGTCCACCGCAGGGTAAACCAAAACGCGTGGCTTCCTGGCGGTTAATACCGTAATCAATCAGGGTTGGATAAGAACTGGCCAGTTGTTGATTGCGGTAACGGGCGACCAGGTCTTCTTCCACACAACCGCCGGACACGGAACCGGCATGCACGCCGTCATCCCGCATCAACATCAGGGAGCCGATAGGCCGTGGAGAGGAACCCCAGGTCCGGGCCACGGTAACCAATGCAACCTGGTGATCCTGTTGTAGCCAGCTAATCGCAGTTTGCAGAATTTCTCTGTCTGTTCCGAAATGTGGCATCAGAAAGTCATTTTTATTTCATCAGGCTGAAAGCTGCAAAGGCAAGGCATACAACCTCTGCCCACTGGCCTGATATAGGGCATTCGCAACTGCCGGGGCAATCACCGGTGTTGCTGGTTCGCCCACACCGGAGGGAGGCTGTTCGGACTTCACGATATGCACTTCCACAGCGGGCATTTGGTCAATACGCAATACCGTGTAATCATGAAAATTGGATTGCGCCACTCCCCCATCTATCAAGGTGATTTTGCTACTCAAGGCGGCGGCCAGACCGTAACCCATACCACCTTCCATCTGGGCACGAATCACATCGGGATTGACTGCGATGCCACAATCAACCGCGATTACCACACGATCAACACTGAAGGATTTATTGTCATGCAGGGTGACTTCTACCACCTGGGCGACATAGCTGTTGAATGACTCATGCACCGCAATACCACGTCCACGACCCGTTGCCATCGGACTACCCCACCCGGCTTTTGCCGCAGCCAATTCCATCACACCCAGATGGCGGGGGTGGCCCTTTAATAATGCACGCCGAAACTCGAGGGGGTCCCTGCCTGCCGCCACCGCAAGTTCATCGATAAAGGTTTCCACTGCAAATGCTGTGTGACTGGACCCGACAGAACGCCACCATTGCACCGGAACCGGCAGCACGGGGGAATGAAGTTCTACCTGCAGGTTGGGTATAGCATAGGGAATATTGCTGGCACCTTCTACGGAGGTTTGATCGACGCCGTCTTTGACCAGCATGGACTCAAATGCCGTACCGGCGAGAATGGATTGGCCGACAATACGGTGCTGCCACGCAACCGGATAGCCATCATCATTGAGCGCGGCTTTCAGTTGATGATAATACATCGGTCGGTAATAACCTGCTTGCATATCATCTTCCCGTGTCCAGACCAGCTTGACCGGGGCAACACCATTAATCGCCTTGGCAATCGATACCGCCTCCAGCACATAATCAGAAGCAGGGTTGGCACGTCGTCCAAATGAGCCCCCGGCATAAAGCATATTGATTTTCACTTGTTCGGGTTTTAATCCCAGCAGTTTTGCTACCGCGATTTGATCCATGGTATTGGTTTGCGCGCCATACCATAATTCACAACCATCCGGATTAAGCTGTACAACACAATTCATCGGCTCCATCGCAGCATGAGCCAGAAAGGGAAATTCAAAAGCGGCCTGGATTGTTTGCTTCGCACTCTGAAAGGCATTTTTTGTATCCCCATCACTACGCGCTACACTGCCCGGCTTGTCCGCAAGGGTTTTATATTTTGCCAATAACTCATCAGAACCCTGTTTGAATGCATTACTATTGTCCCAATCGATCCGCAGTGCATCACGCCCTTTCTTGGCGCTCCAATAGTCCTTCGCCAGAACAGCGACCCCGCCTGGTATCTCGATCACATCGCTGACACCTTTTACCGCTTTCACCTTGCTGGCATCAAACGACTTCACCCTGGCACCAAAACGTGGCGTATGGCTCACCAACGCGGTGAGCATGCCGGGCAATTTAATGTCCTGGGTAAAAATCGCTGTGCCGTTAACTTTATTGGCACTGTCCTTGCGGGGAGCATGTTGACCAATGAGCCGAAAATCCTGAGGATCTTTCAAAAACACATCCTGGGGTATGGGTTGCTGCGCGGCCAGTTCCGCCATCTCGGCAAATCTTGCTTGCTTGTTACTGGCCTGGTGATGAATGACACCGTCTCTGACAACAATCTCATCTGCCGCGACATCCCATTTCTTTGCCGCCGCCGCGACAAGCATATGGCGCGCTGCCGCACCGGCCTTGCGCATTTGTTCAAACGAATTGGCCATAGCGGTACTACCGCCGGTACCTTGCATGGGGCCCCAGAACAAGTTGTTATATAGAATGGGATTTGCCGGTGCCGCCTCAACCCTGATTTGTGACCAGGCGGCATCCAGTTCTTCGGCCACCAGGGTCGCCAGGCCGGTATGGGTACCCTGTCCCATTTCCAGATGCTTGATGATCACCGTTACACTGTTATCGGAATTAATGCGGATAAAAGCATTCGGTTCAAATTCTGATTCGGCAACAACCTCACCACCGGCCTTACCCGGTCCGGCCTCGGGTCGCGTGTCCTCCTCGCGGCTGCAACCCGGCAGATATACACCCAGGGTCAGTCCGGCACCAACAGACATGGTTTTAACCAGAAATTCACGACGACTGACATTTTCAATCTTCTTCTGACTCATCATAGCCTCCTGCTATACCAAAGACCTGACTGCTTCTTTAATCGCAGCACGTATACGAACATACGTATTACAGCGACAGATATTGCCATTCATGGCACCATCAATATCTTCATCTGAAGGACTCTTGTTCTGCTCTAATAAACCTATGGCCGACATGATCTGACCGGACTGACAATAGCCACACTGCACCACATCCAGTTTTTCCCAGGCTGATTGTACTGCTCTTGCTGTCCTGGAATTTAGTCCTTCGATAGTGGTAATACTTTTACCATTCAGTGCGGAGACCGGAAGCGCACAGGAACGCATGGCGACCCCATCTACATGCACGGTGCAGGAACCGCACAACGACATGCCGCAGCCGTACTTGGTGCCGGTTAAACCCAGTGTATCGCGTATAGCCCATAACAATGGTGTGTCGGGTTCAACATCAAGCTTGTGTTGAGTTCCATTGACGGTGAGTTGAATCATAACTGGCTCCCTCCGATTCAAGATTGAACAACAATCCTAATGCATGTATTTAAATAGTAGAAAGATTTATACGGATAATGTAGCCCGAATCACATAATAGTCGTAAGTTTAATAACATTCATAGCCAGGCCTGGCAACTATTTAAATCAAAGTCCTATTGTGTTCGACCGGGAAAAGATACTTCCAGAACAACACAACCCACATCTGTTTTAAAAGGCCCGTGGACTTCGCCGGGCGGGCGACTCGCATAATGTCCTGTCTCCAGCCACATATCGAATGCCTGGTCATAGAGGCGACCACTGACAATGAATATTTCCTCCGGGTACACATGACTCTTGCCACCAGATGCCATCGTGTCTGCGCCGGGGTTAAAACGGGTCAAGCGCGTGTATTCCCCCGTTTCTTCATCAATACTGAGGGTTAATTCTTCCGCAATACCCTCCAGGCTCTCAATTGGCTGCCAATGCGAATTATTAGCCATATCCAGAGGATTCCAGTAAGTTATGGTTGATTTCGGCATGAGAAAATATCGCTCCTGAAAGACCAGGCAATACTAGCCTTTGAACCCGGCAGTAGTATGACTGCCATCGCAAAATGGTTTATTGGCAGAGGCGCCACAACGGCACAAGGCGACATTGGTACCTTGCCAGGACTTGCGGCCACTGCCGGCGAAGATAGTAAGATTCCCCGAAATGATCAGAGGTCCGTCGGGCATCAGGCTGACACTCAGCTTTCCACCTGATTCAACTGACCCTTCACCCTGCTCGCCTACTGCACCATAATCCTGAAACTTGCCGGCTTCATGATTGTTGTCACAAAAGGGTTTATTCTTTGATAGTCCACAGCGACACAAGGCAGCACGACATTTAACACCCGGCATGTCATCTGCGGCGCCTTCAATCTCCAGGTCGCCGCGCACATAATAAGGCCCGTTATAGACAACGATGAGCGTATTTTCCGCGTTGGCTTTCTCAGTCTGACCACCATCTTTTACTTTATAATACAGTGCACCACTCGGACAGCGTTCAACTACACCCTTTACTTCACTCGGGCTGACGAGGTCTGGTTGGCACCATGGTTTTCGTCCGCCGACAAATAAATCCCCTTCTGCCTGACCACATTCGCCAATATGAATACACAATCGACCATCCCAAACCACGTCCACTTTCTCTCCTGGGAAATCATATTTTTCCTCATCGCTCATGGGACATCCTCCCGATTTGAGTGGTTATTTAATATCGACCAATAGACTCAATCTTATTTAGAACACATGGCAAGACATTGCAAGAAATGGTGCAATGTTAAGTAAAATTGACAGGCATTTAGGATGTTTACCAAATTATTTCTGACTTACATATGTACAGGTAATCCGAGACTTGTGTGGCAGCTGTCGCTTGTTGTCCAGTAAAATGTCCAAAAATAATTCTCGCCCAAGCAAGCAGAGGCAATATTGCCAGCATCAGGCCTATTCGTTTTTCGTTCCAGTCATAGGCAATTTCATAAAATCCTGGCCAATAGCTACCGGCAGATCCGACCTGGAAATTTCGTATATATTGATCTGCCCGGTTGGCGCCCCACAGAGGGTAATTCCCTCTCTTCCATCAAATCCCTTTCGTCGGGAAATAACTTTTACCCCAGCTGAAATTAAATCCCGCTCCATCGTAACCAGAGTAATCCCCGGATCTGTTTCACATTGCTTTGTGCCATCAAGCTTATATACATATACTGAAGAAACAGGTTGTTTACTATCGGCATATAGCCTAAACGGATAACCAACAAATATAAAACAGATCGCCAACAATAAAGTAGTGTGCCTCATCAATCGTCGCATTAGATTGTCTTCGTTATAAATATAACCTCGGCAGACATATTGATCTGGTTCAATTACTTTTCCGAAAAGGGAGTAGCAGGCAGGCTCAATTAACAAGATATCCTTAATAACGCCCCATGCCACTCATAAAGGTACCTAAAATACCTGTTAACACCGCGCCCAGAATCGACAGGATGATGAAAGCCGGGATAGATGCTATTACCCATTTGACCATGAAGATGACCATCGACATAAATGGCATATTAATATCAGTAACAACAACACGCTTCTCGATTTCGTTATTCATCGCAGGCTCCTGATTCTATATTCCGATTTCAACTTATCAATTACTAAATATTACATCCAGATTGCCAGCACGCAAGCCGTCACTCCGATAACTATTGATATGAAACTGATGATTCTGTTATTCCTTACCGCCAGGGCAAGGTTTCGATTGCTTACCGCCAGTTCTTCAACCACCATCGCCTGTTTTTCAATCAAATCGGCAATCTTGTTCAGTCTTTCTGCGTCAGGTAATGTGTCGCTCTTTTTCTTGTCTTTAATTGCACGAATAATATCAGTAGCTGCTGAAATTATCCCCGGTGCCGCAGTTAATACTGTCACTAAAGGAAAAGCCATGATTCCTCCTTTTAATCAATTTACTATCAATGATTTTTGGACAAGCTTTCGCATGTTAATAAACTCCTTTGTATTACCTTTGCCTTCATCGGGAGCATCCTGAAGAATCATGACCCTCGTTTCACCTTTTCTATTAAAGAAAAAGATTTGCTGCTCTAACTTAATATCACCCATATTTATTAACAAACGTTGTCCAGTTACACTTTTATTGCCATAGTTAAGCTTGGTTTTAGCTGATTTCAATTTTGCTTTCATTTTTTTGTACTCATCCTTGAATGAGTCAATAATGTCGGAATTTTCCACTTTCACTTTATAGTTTTGAATTATTATCACAGTATTATTGCCATCCAGCGACCAATGATCTACCTCAGGGGATAGTTCCTCATATGAAAAATGTCTTTTAGAATCGAAGTCAAAACTTAAGCCTGCTTTATTGAAATTCCGGGTTGGACTTATCTCAATTCTGACTTTATGAGGCTTACCGGAAACCACAATTTTATGATCAGCATTCATCGATACTTCATGACTGGTGTTATCAATTTTTAGTATAAATTTCTGGATAGGCTCTTTTGCACTACTTTCTTCAGCCTCCAAACCGGTGACTGGTAAAGTAATTAGAAGAAAGAAAGCTGATAAATAATGCTTCATGATGACCCCCGTTTTTTACTTGGTTGACAGTAATAATTCGGAAAACACAAATCCATCCCTCTGAACAATTTCTCCGGCATATATACCGATTGACTCCCTAAACATTGGTCCATCGAAAGCAAAACTATGAAATTCTCCGTTTTCGCCACAGGGATCAACTTTATCAGGAATATTCGCTAGAAATGATACATCATACTCCCGACCCGCAAACTTGTCGGGCAGGCTTTTCGGATCAATACACGTAATAATAGCCCTTAAACCACTTTCAACCATTTCTCTCGATAGTTCTTTGGTGGACATTCCCCAAAGCGGAAATAACGGAGTAATTCCCGTACCTTTAAGATTGTTTTCTCTATATTGACGCACGTCCTCAAGATACAGGTCGCCAAACGCACAATATTCGATTTTGTTCGCTATAGCCTGATCAATAAATGTCGACATTCGCGCCTCGTATTCATTATTACTACAAGGATATGGGATATCTATTATATCCAATGGAAGACCAACTCGATCAGCCTGTAACTCCAGAAGTTCCCGCCTGACACCGTGCATGGCCACACGATCGAATTTTTTGTTAACCGTACAGAACAAACCTATTACTTCGATTTCAGGATCTTGCCGAAGCCTATGAAGCGCCCATGCACTGTCTTTGCCACTACTCCATGATAGCAGGGTCTTTCTTTTCATTCGTCATCCATAAACTATAGCCTTTAGAAACTGCTACAATGTGAGCCATCATTCTAACGACTTATACTGTAGACCCGATACAAAACCTACTCTCGTGAGAGCTCAGTGCGGATAAAATCAGACCAAATTTTATTTGGCCTCCATATCTTATACACATCATTTATAGCATCAGAGTAGTCCCAGCCTTCTTTTATTACTCGATAAAGCGCAATAAATGATGAGACACGCATATTGGCGGCACAATGCACAAATAGCTTCTTATTTTTGTATTTTTCCATTGCAACAAAAAATTTGTCTAAATCGCCCGAAGTTGGATTTTGCCATATTACCGGCATATGGATATATTTCATTCCTAATTTAGTTACAGATCGCTTTTCATCAGGTAATGAATAATCAGCATCTGATAACGCCAGGTTAATAACAACCTCATACCCTTCATTTGAGACACACTCTAGTTCTTCTTCCAATGGCTGGCCGGCAGTCGCTAATTTCTCAGACAGACTCAGAAAATTATATATGGTGCTTAATTTATCCATGTCATAACCAAGGGGAACAAACTGACTCCAGGTTTAATTCCTGATAACAATCCCTGTACATATGCCACTGCTTCCTGTTTATTATTAAATCAAGTCTAAGCCACTGATTCTAAGCGGCGAAATAAATATATTTTATTACTATTTAGGGAAAGTATAGTCAACGATGAATGATATTACTTGTAACCACTGTGGCAAGTCATTTGATGCACAACATCACTTCTGCCCCTACTGCCTTACGCTGATACCTGCCCGGCAAAATGCCAATTTCGCCTCATCCAAAAGAAAAATTCTGCTGATTTTTATTGCGCTCGTTATTTTCTGCGCCATCATGATTTTGTGGTTACCACGCAATTAGCACAATTAAACATTTCAATCGTTTTGATGAATCATATTTATTCGTTCGGCGGGAAAACCCGCAGGTAAAATGCAAAACTGGCATAGGACATCACGGGTAACACCACTGCCAGCAACGGTAACAACAGGATCGAGCTCACGATACTCACAGTCAGCAACAGGCCCCAGGCAATAGTAATAATAAAGTGACGCAGCACCGCATGCACGCTGGCAAATACTGCCTGAACCAAGGTGGCGCGACGTTGATAAAGCAGCGGCACGGAAAAAGCAGAGATGTTGAATGCGATAAATGCCAGCACCGAACCCATCAGAGTACTCCAAAAGGTAAAAGCAACAACCTGTTCCTGTAACTGGTTCAACCAGAAAGGCTGTTCGCCCGGATCAACCATCCCGATTATAAAACTGTAGAGTACCCCGGCATCAGTGATCCAGACGAAGAACAGGAACGTACAGAGTAAGGCAACCACCCACAATCCGGCTGGCGCCCGTCTAAATCCAGCGAGCGCATCCTTGAAACGGGGATTGGAATTATCGGAGCGAAGCTCCGAGAGACGAAAAAAGCCGACCAGAAATATCGGTGCCAGCAGCATAAAACCCGCAGCGAATGGCAGCGCCATAGCTGATATGCCAATGCGAAACACAGCTATTAACACCACCAGTCCCAGCACGGCAAATACCGCCCCAAAGGCAAGACTGACAGCCGGCATCGAACGGAACTCTTCCCAGCCGGTACGCAATGATTGACATCAGTCAGGGTGAGTTTGCGGGTAGTGGGGGTTGGCACAACATTCAAAACAATTCTTCCTGCCAGACTAATTAATGGAGAATATGTCTATACCTCTTTTTTCCTGAGAAAAAATTGATCAAAGATAATTTTCAGGATGGTTTTAATTATTCTGCGCTTTTTGGATCAAGAGGATTTGCCGGGGCAGTCCATATAATGTCCTTCATTCGTAATGGCCTAGGACGATGAGGGGTAGAAAAAAGCAGGAGAAATAAATCGGGGCCAGAGCGCCATTGTTTCGATTGTTAATGAAACAAGTGCCCTGACCCCGTATTTCGAGTTGGAATTGTCGGGATTATGGAATCCTTAACGGCGTCCACCTCCACCACCGCCACCGCCAGATCCACGGCCACTACCGTAACCACTGCTAGTCTCACCGCTACCGGTCCCATACTGACCGCCACCAGTGGATGACTGACCATAGCTATTCTTGTTAGCTGTACCGGTACCATCACGGTGACGAATGCGTTCCCGCTTCATCTCTCCCTGGCCAGTATCATTATCTGCACCATACATATTCCGGGTTTTGTCTTGAGAACTTTGTTTGCTGTTTTCAACCGCCGCAAACTGTCGGTACTGTGTATCCTGCTGCACATAAGCACGAGTCTGCTCCATCAGGCGCAGTGCTTCCGATTGGGTCCCGATATTCCCCTCATCCACCGCCAGAGCGACCCCGAAAGGTAATGCAAGGGCGGTGAAGATTCCTGTAGACATTGCTGTTTTCCTAAACATATTCAAACTCCTGTTGTATCAGATACTTAAGTAGTAAATCCCTCGGTGGTGCCATAAAGGCCAATTATCCGCAAGATATCGCCGGCGAAATACACTCCACTAAGTTATCTAACGTGTTTGTATATCGTTGGTTGACACAGGAACAAAACATCAGGAACGTGGTTGGAATAAACAGGTGGCGCGCATGGAGTCTGATGAAGCGGCGAAACCTGGAGAAATGTCTGGGAGAAAAAGACTCGGCGTTATCCCGGCAATGCTTATTCGGCTTCCGTTATCGTTGTCAGGAAATCCCCCAGATTATTTCTGGCATAAGCAATGGCGGAATTCACCTCTGCTCTGGTCAGTTCTGACGCATCGTGTCGTAAGCTACTTATAGCTAAGTGTACTTTTGCTTGATGTTGCGCTTTACGAGATCGATGGCTTTGTCCTGTTGTCCTGACTCAAGGTTTTCCAACACATTCACATCCTGAGTTAACTGGTTGGCCGCTGCGCGTGCCGCAATGTCCGCCGTATATTTCCCCAGATAGTTGGAAACCCCGATAAACGCGATGACACTACCCAGCAGAAAACCGATCAGTGTGCTGAAAAATACGGTTATGATTGTATTATTTTTTGAGTTCATGACGTTAGTGTTCTCGTAAGAGTCGCATAAAATTGCCTAAAACATATCAAGTATTTTAGCATTTTGATTTGCCGGCCAGAACCATTAGCACCCTCTTATAGATGGGGCAACAATTGATATAACGTTTAGTCCTTATATATAAAACAAGTCCAGACCTCTGGACTCCTGGGTCTGTGAATCTCTGAAAAAATGAGAATTGTAGGTTACACTATATACTCATGACGGCTGAGACAG
>JAHEIJ010000300.1 GCA_024639445.1 Gammaproteobacteria bacterium | reverse complement strand
GTTTATATTGGGCTAAAGGTCATTCGAATATACAAACTTTAGACTATTTATGCAAACTTTTGAAAAACTATACAAACTTTATTAGAACTAAACAGCCAACCACTAAGACTATGCTTTATTCCACCGTCACTGACTTGGCAAGGTTACGAGGCTGATCCACATCGGTACCTTTGATTACCGCGACATGATAGGCGAGCAATTGTAACGGCACGGTAAATATAATCGGTGATACCGCGATATCAACCGGCGCGACCTGAATCACTTTTGTATCTTTGTCTGCTTTAACATTTGCATGTTGGTCAGCAAACACATAGAGCTTTCCGCCCCTGGCACGCACTTCCTGCAAATTGGATTTCAGTTTATCGATTAATTTATCGTTAGGCGCGACGGCAATGATAGGCACATTGGCATCAACCAGCGCCAGCGGGCCATGTTTAAGTTCGCCCGCCGGGTAACCTTCCGCATGGATGTAAGAGATTTCCTTAAGTTTTAACGCGCCTTCCAGTGCGACGGCATAGTGCATGCCTCGACCAAGAAACAGGGCATGATCCTTATCGGCTATTTCTTCTGCAAAGACTTTAATTTCTTCATCAAGTTTTAATACATCATCAATAATGCCCGGCAATTTGCGTAACTGTTCCACCACCTTGCTTTCGATGTCCTCCGGAAGCTTAAACCTTCTTGCCAATACCACCAGCAATAAAAGAATCGCGACCAACTGGGTAGTAAAAGCCTTGGTGGATGCCACACCAATTTCAGGTCCGGCACGGGTCATCAATGTTAGTTCTGATTCTCTCACCAACGAGCTTTCCGGGACATTACAGATCGCAAGGGTATGCTTATAACCCAGCTCCTTGGCTAATCTTAAGGCAGCCAATGTGTCGGCCGTTTCACCTGATTGCGAGATGGTAATAAACAATGTGTCAGGTAAAACCACATGCTTGCGATAGCGAAATTCACTGGCCACTTCGACATTGCACGGCAAACCCGTGACGGATTCAAAGCCATACTTCGCAATCATGCCTGCATGATAACTTGTACCACAGGCGATAATCTGAATGTTCTTGACTTTGTCCAGGATGTCTTTTGCTTTTGGTCCAAAGCTTGCCTCCAGGACGCTGCTTTCACCCAGACGACCTTCCAGGGTTTCAGCAATCGCCGAGGGTTGCTCGTAGATTTCCTTGAGCATGTAATGCTCATACTCACCACGTTCAACCGCATCGGTTTTCAATTTGCTATGGTGCACATCCCGCTCAACAGAGTTGCCATCACAATCAAAAACGCTTACCTTGCCGGGCTTCAGTACTGCAATGTCGCCTTCTTCAAGAAAGATAAAATCCTGAGTCTCATTTATCAGTGCGGCAACGTCAGAGGCAATATAATTGGCATTTTCTCCCAGACCGACTACCAATGGACTGCCGCGGCGTGCGGCAATCAGATGATCGGGTTCCTCGGTACTGATGACCCCCAGGGCATATGCTCCTTGCAGGTCTTTTACCGTATGCTTGACCGCATCCAGTAAGCTTGCACCCTTATCGATATATTGATGCAATTGATGCACAATCACCTCGGTATCCGTATCTGAAGTGAAAATGTAATCCAGATTTTGTTGTGCCTCTTTGAGGATCTCAAAGTTTTCTATGATGCCGTTATGCACGACAGCAACACTGTTATTACAAACATGGGGATGAGCATTGTATTCCGAAGGTTCGCCATGGGTTGCCCAGCGCGTATGGGCAATGCCGATAACTCCCGATGCGGGATCATCCAGCAAGGCCTTTTCCAGATCTTTTATCTTGCCTGGCTTACGAACGCGCTTGAGGCATTTTTCAGTATCAAGTACCGCCACACCAGCAGAATCATAGCCCCGATATTCGAGCCGATTCAGACCTTGAAGTAATACCGGTACAACATCTTTTGTCGCAACGGCGCCTACGATTCCACACATGATCGCTTACACTCTTCAGCTCTTTTTCTTTGGCCGTTTCCAACCGCTGATGGTCTTTTGTTTGCTAACGGACATGGTTAATTCACCCTCGGGTGCCAGTTTACGCAACACTGTTCCAGCTCCAAGAGTTGCATCCTTACTCACCTTGACCGGCGCCACCAGCACGCTGTTTGAACCGACAGATGCATTGTCTTCAATGATAGTTCGGTGCTTGTTAGCGCCATCATAATTGGCGGTTATTGTCCCGGCACCAATGTTAACCCCTGCACCCATGGTGGTATCACCCACATAGCTCAGGTGGTTCACCTTGCTACCTTTACCGATGTGACTGTTTTTGATTTCTACATAGTTACCGATATGCACGTCGGCTGCCAGTCTGGCTCCGGGGCGAAGGCGTGCAAAGGGGCCAACGATAGCGCCACTTTCAATTATAGATTCTTCAATTACCGACATTGCCTTGATTTCAACATTATCGCCAATCTCACAGTCGCGAATGACACAGCCGGGACCGATGCAGACATTGTTTCCCAACTTGACTTTACCAATCAGGACGACGTTCACATCCAGCGTGACATCCTGTCCGCTGGTGACTTCACCGCGAATATCCAGGCGGGCAGGATCACTGATCGTAACTCCGGCGGCCATCAGTTGTTCAGCAAGTTGTCGTTGATAGTAACGTTCCAGCTCTGCCAGCTGACTGCGACTGTTAATCCCCGCGACTTCCTCTTCAGCTTCCGGATGTGCGGTCTTAACAGCTATGCCGGCCTTAACCGCCATGGCGATGGTATCAGTCAGGTAATATTCTTTTTGCGCATTTTTATTTTCCAGCTGACTTAGCCAGGCCCGCAGTTGCTTTGCACTGGTACACATGATGCCGGAATTGACTTCGGTAATCCTGCGCTCATGCTTGTTGGCATCTTTTTCCTCAACAATTCGCTCCACGGCACCATGTTGATCTCGCACGATACGTCCATAACCACCTGGATCAGCGACATGAACCGTTAACAGGCCAAATCCAGCTTCACCGATCCGTACCAGCTCGGCCATGGTTGAATCACGCAGCAGTGGCACGTCGCCATAAAGAATCAGTAAGGTGCTGTTGTCTTCAATCTCGGGCATGGCCTGCTCAACGGCATGGCCCGTTCCCAGTTGTTCCGCCTGCTCGACCCAGATCACATTCTTACAATCCAGGGCTGCCGGTACCTGTTCACCACCATGCCC
>JAHEIJ010000299.1 GCA_024639445.1 Gammaproteobacteria bacterium | reverse complement strand
AGCCTGATGCAAATGGGCCAAAACCAGGAAGCACTGGAAATTTTCAATGAGGTAATTTACAAGGAACCCGGCTTTGCCCCCAGCTATGCCAACCGGGGCATCCTGCATGACCGGATGGGACACTATCGTAAAGCGATTGCCGACTATGAGAAATCTTTAGAAGTTGATGCGGAAATGGTAGAGGGCCCTAACTGGTTAACACGCTTTCTCCACATGCAACCGGAGAAACCACCGACAGTTGCGGATCGCGCGGCCTATTTGCGTCAGGAACTGGCCAAACCTGAATCGGAACGACTGCTGCGGGTACCCGAGGAAGATGAAAAACAACGCAGTTATAAAAAATAATAATTCAGAAAATGCCGATAATATCAACAAATAACGTTCGCACACAGAAAAGTAAGGCTATTGAACCAAATAACAGATGACCAATTTCCGACTCGCCCTCCTCATCACGAAAAGTTAAGCCGTGATAAGCGATCGCCCCTGTAACGAGTACAAAAATAATATCAAGCATGGCCCCTTGCCTTGGTGTTGTTTTAGTAACAAGGGGGAAAATAGCATTCCTTGAGGAAGGGCATCAAGTCTACTGCCGCATTCGCGAGAAATATTAAAATCACCAGGCTGGCAAGCATGATTGAAACAGCCATAACCGCCCATCGCAACAGTCGATATTCAAAGCGTTGCGGTTTGATACCAAAGTTACCGGGATCAAGCTGCCCCTCTTCATGAAGATCCTGGATCTTGTGACAAAACCGTCTAACCCAGAACGGGACACGATCGTAATACATGAAGGCCGTAAAATAATCTTCCGCCTCATAGTCACGAATTTCCCGTCCATACCACTCACCAAAAGCTAACTGGAAAAGCCGAAATTCAGTAATTTCCAGCTGCCCCGCTGTATTCGCTACCAGCACACAGTCCGCCGGCATATCTTCATACTGAAAAGAGATCCATCCCATATTCGATGTACCTGTATTAAGGCTGTATCTAGACTCTTCAGTATAGCAACTGGTAATTTATAATTGAGCCATCAGGTTCAAATACGATAATATCATTACATGGGCAGCCACCCTGACATTGCGCGTCTGGCCGAGACCCGCACCTTCTCCGGAGTTGACTCCGAAGTCATACATGCGATTGCGGAAAAGGGCAAAATCTTCATATTGAAAGATGGTGACAGCCTGTTTGCCGCCGGCGTGCCATACCAGCATCAACTCTATGTTCTTCTCGATGGCATCATTACTGTGCACCGGAAACACGGTCAGCTTAACTCGCTCCAGACAGGCGAGTTTATCGGTCTGTCAAACTACCTGGACAAATCACCCTACACCGCAACGGCCCTGGCAGAAGGCGATTGTACCATCCTGCGATTTACAGATAATGCATTCCATGACCTGGAACAAAGTTATAGCGAGCTGTCCAACCTGGTCGATCACATTATTGGTAAACGTATTCGTAACCGCACAACCACCAGTCACCCCGTCAGCGGCGTGATGGGACAACCGGTCTATACAGTAATGACATCACCATTAGCACAGTGTGATGTTAAAACGACCATCAGCGACGCGTATAACATCATGCAGGAGCGAAAAATCGGTAGCCTGGCTGTATTCAAGGGCGAGAAAAAATTGATCGGGATGTTAACTTTTTCCGGACTATGCGATGCCCTGGTAAATAAACAGGCCGGTGCGGGGACCCCCGTAGCCGAAGCGGCATGTGAAACGCCGGTGTGTGTTTCCTATATCGACCCACTCTGGCATGCTGAAGACAAGCTGCAAAGCCATCACATTAAGTATCTGGTGGTCACCAAGGAGGGTGCGCCTGTCGGGCTTATATCACAAACCGATTTATTCAAGGCCCGGGTAAGACATCAAAATATTGTCGTAGAACATATACGCGATGCTGATTCAATAAGCGCTTTGCGTAACTTCTATAACGCCATGTATGAAATGGCGAGGGATGCGCATGAACGCAACCACCATGCCATACAGGCAGTTCAGGAAATCAGTGAAATCCATCTGGCCATCCAACGCCGTTGTGTCGAGCTGACCCTGCAGGACCTCGAACAACAAGGCCTGGGACCCGCACCACGCAACTACAGCTTGTTGATAATGGGCTCGGGCGGCCGGCGTGAAATGTTGTTGACGCCTGATCAGGACAATGGCCTGATCATTGACGACAATCCAGGCGAACTCACAGCAGAAGAAACAAACTGGTTCAAGAACTTTGCTGATCAGCTCAATGTCAATCTTGACAAGGCCGGGTATATTCTCTGCCCGGGCGACATTATGGCCCGCAATCCCATGTTCCATAAAACCTTGTCACACTGGCGCAAACAAATCAGTCATATGGTTCACCAGCCAAATAATAAATCTGCACGTTGGGGTAATATTGTATTTGATTTCACCACCCTCTATGGTGATGACATGTTGACCCGCAAACTGCGGGAACATTTATTAACAGAGCTTCAAGGCAAAGATACCTTGCTTGGTTATATGGTTGAAGATGATGCCGAGGGGAGACCACCACTTGGGTTCTTTAATCAACTGTTAACGATGGAAGATGAAGCCCACAAGGGTCAAATTGACATCAAGCGCAATGGTTTACGTCTGATAGCCGATGCTGCGCGTATTTATGCCTTACACGCCGGGCTAACTGAAACCAATACCCGGGAGCGTCTGAAAGTCCTGGTGCATCTCGGCATACTTAACCGGGACCTGGTCGACTCCATCCTTGCCGCCTTTGATGAACTGTTAAATCTATTAATCGTTCACCAGATTGAACAGGTGGAACACCAACAAGAACCGGATAAGTTTATCAGGCCGGATGCCTTACCCTGGCAAACCCGTTCCGTGTTACGTGTCTCGATGCGTGCGATCAAACGCCTGCAGGATCAACTTCAGGGCCAATTCGGACGAAGTGCTTTTTAATCGATAACTACCTGTTATGGCACCCGCTAAACACATCAAAAATCTTTTCGGTCACTTACAAAGTCTCGTAAGCAGAAGCAGGCAGCCTGACGATCCACGTCTGGCAAAAGTATGCGAAAAGTTTCGTCGCCATAATAAAAAACGGATCCTGGCACAGCCTATCGAAGAATCCCGTTTTATCATCATTGATACTGAAACAACCGGTTTCCATGTGTATGCCGGGGATGAAATGGTTTCCATTGCC
>JAHEIJ010000298.1 GCA_024639445.1 Gammaproteobacteria bacterium | reverse complement strand
TCATTGCATCTGTTACACGCTTTGGCCGGTGGTATGGAGACCATTCATGATATGGGGGAATACCATGGCGATCTCCATTCAGACAACATCATTGTGCAACGTTATGGTTTGAAGTTTGAACTGAAACTGGTGGACCTGTTCCATCTTGGTGCGCCGAAAAAAGAATACATTCATACCGATACAGTCGACATGATTCATATCCTCTATGAGGCCCTGGGAGGGCAGAAATATTATACTCAACAGCCCCCGGAAATTAAGGCCATCATCAATGGCTTGAAACGTTCCCTGATTCTGAAAAAATTTAAAACCGCAGGTGAACTGCGCCGTTACCTTGAAACCATGCAGTGGGATTAACTCCATTAGCCAGCGTGCGATTTCCGCAAATGAACAATACGCTAAAAAATATACTAACCTACTCGCAAGCTGATTTTGAAAAGCCATTGGTCACATCTTTTCTTCGCGGTAATGCGGTGTTCTTTACTGCCCGCGCGCCGGGTAAAACAACATCTAATGAAGATTGTCTGGCATTACTCCCGTTTGATAATGAGAGTGGTGTGTTGATCGTGGCCGATGGTCTCGGCGGCCTACCGGCCGGCTCAACCGCCTCGCAGCTTGCAATCGATAGCATGACACGGGTATTGCATGAAGCCAAAACAGATGAGATTCCGTTACGCGATGCGATTCTGAACGGTATTGAGCAGGCCAATGAAGCAATACTACAACAGGCCAGTGGCATGGCAACCACACTGGCGGTGATTGAAATCCAGGAACATACCATTCGCCACTATCATGTAGGCGACGCGATGATCATGCTGACAGGCCAACGCGGTAAACTGAAGGCCTACACGGTGCCGCACTCGCCGATGGGTTATGCGGTCGAAGCCGGTATACTGGATGAAGACGAAGCAGTGCATCACGAAGAACGTCACATTGTCTCCAACGTGGTCGGTGCCGCGGATATGAGCATCAGTATCGGCACTACATTACAACTCGCAAGCCGGGATACTTTACTGCTTGCCAGTGATGGGCTGTTTGATAACCTCTACATGGAAGAAATCGTTGAGATCATTCGCAAGGGCTCCTTGGACAAGGCAGCCGAGAAACTGGTGTCCCTGTGTCAGCAACGCATGCAACATCCGCAACAAGGTTTTCCATCCCATGCGGATGACCTGAGTTTTATCCTCTACCGACTGATTCCATAACAACAAAACCGGGGATAACCCCGGCTTTATCAACGGAACTGTCTCAGGCAGGGTCAGGTCTCTTTGTAGATTTCGCTACCACTCTCCCGAAACTCGACGGCTTTCTCTTCCAGGCCTTTCTGCATGGCCTCGTCCAGTTGCACACCTTGCTTATCGGCATACTCTCGCACTTCCTGGGTGATCTTCATGGAACAGAAATTAGGGCCACACATAGAACAGAAGTGCGCCACCTTATGCGCCTGCTTCGGCATCGTTTCATCGTGGTATTCACGCGCACGATCCGGATCCAGACCAAGGTTGAACTGGTCTTCCCAGCGGAATTCAAATCGCGCCTTGGACATGGCGTTGTCACGAATCTGCGCCCCCGGATGACCTTTTGCCAGATCGGCCGCATGCGCGGCAAGCTTGTATGTGATAATGCCTTCTTTTACGTCGTCGCGGTTAGGCAGGCCCAGATGTTCCTTCGGGGTGACATAACACAGCATCGCGGTACCGTACCATCCGATCATCGCAGCACCGATGGCCGAGGTGATGTGATCATAGCCGGGCGCGATATCGGTCGTTAGCGGACCGAGCGTGTAGAACGGTGCTTCCTTACAAACCTCCAGTTGCTTGTCCATGTTTTCCTTGATCATATGCATCGGTACATGGCCCGGGCCTTCGATCATGGTTTGCACGTCATGCTTCCAGGCAATCTCGGTTAGCTCACCTAGGGTTTCCAGTTCGCCAAACTGCGCCGCATCATTGGCATCGGCAATTGAACCGGGTCGCAGGCCATCACCCAGTGAGAACGACACATCATAGGCCTTCATGATTTCACATATGTCTTCGAAATGGGTGTAGAGGAAACTCTCCTTGTGATGGGCCAGGCACCACTTCGCCATGATCGAACCACCGCGCGACACAATGCCGGTCACTCGCTTGGCGGTTAGCGGCACATATCGCAACAACACGCCGGCATGAATGGTGAAATAATCCACGCCCTGCTCGGCCTGTTCAATTAACGTGTCACGGAACAATTCCCAGGTCAGATCTTCAGCCTTGCCATCGACTTTTTCCAGGGCCTGGTAGATCGGCACGGTACCGATCGGCACCGGGCTGTTGCGAATGATCCATTCGCGGGTTTCATGAATGTTCTTGCCAGTGGACAGATCCATGATGGTATCGGAGCCCCAACGAATGCCCCAGGTCATCTTATCCACTTCTTCCTCGATGGAAGATGTGATGGCGGAATTACCCAGGTTACCGTTGATCTTCACCAGGAAATTTCGCCCGATGATCACCGGCTCCAGTTCAGTGTGATTGATATTGGCTGGAATGATGGCTCGACCGCGCGCGATCTCATCACGCACAAATTCCGGGGTGATTGCTTGTGGTAGATTGGCGCCCCAGTTCTGGCCGGGATGCTGTTGCGCCAGCCAGTCCTGGGCTTGCTCCAGTCGCATATTCTCACGAATCGCCACGTATTCCATTTCGGGCGTGATAATGCCTTGTCTAGCGTAATGCATCTGGGTCACGTTGGCACCGGCCTTGGCGCGCCGGGGTTGCCGCTTGTGATGTTCAAAACGCAAATGGTCGAGACTGGTGTCCGCCGCACGCTGACGACCGTATTCGGATGTTTGATCGCTGAGGACGACCGTATCACCCCGTTCCTCAATCCAGTTGGCGCGCAGTTCCTCAAGACCTTTACGAATGTCGATACTGACATTGGGATCGGTATAGGGCCCGGAGGTGTCATAAACGGTCACTGGCAGGTTAGCTTCCGCACCCTTGTCGGTAATGGTATCGGTCAGGCTGATTTCCCGCATTGGTACACGAATGTCGGGGCGGCTGCCTTCAACATAGATTTTACGCGAATTGGGAAACGGCTGGACGGAAGCGTCATTAATACGCGCCGTCTTACTTAAAAATTCTTCAGGAATAGCACTCATGATTGTGGTCCTGTGGTCGTGCAAAGCGGCCAGGAACGCAGGTA
>JAHEIJ010000297.1 GCA_024639445.1 Gammaproteobacteria bacterium | reverse complement strand
TTAATTACTTTCTGGATTGCCCAGGCTGTTGCTTGTTGGGGCCGTATTTAAACTCGTTCATGCCCTTGGTGGTATCCAGCACGGACTGCACCATCATATTCGCTAGGGTATTCATAGTATATTCGTCCGATACCCCATACCACTCATTTGATGTGGTACTCCACACCCTGTCATCCTGTCCTTTGCATTCAACCATCACCCGCACCGCAAACCCTTCTGCCTTTTCGCCCTGCTCTTGTCCACCAGCCATTTCATTATCTCCAATATAAATAGAACCAAGGTATGCCTGGGAATATCGCCAAAATTACCGCCGACAAAACAATAGCGATACACCACAAACATCTCATTTTGCTGGAGTCAATTTACTTAACTCCTTAAATACTTCACCGATCTGTTCAAGAAGGGCCATCTGCATAATTGCGGCCTCTCTATTCAAGATCAGTACATCTTCACCATTAGGCGACTTCGACCAAATAGCCAATGGCACATCTCTTTCAGGCTCAGGCTGAGGTTCTTCCATCGTAACCCTAAGTTGCTCACCTGCTTTTGCTACGGCTAACTCGAAACTCTTTTGAGCTCTAGCCATTCTTCGCTCATGAGAGCGAAACAAGGCTTCTAGCCGTTTCTGATAATCATCTGATATATTTTGAACATCACCTTGCACGATATTCTCCTAAACCTGAATCGGCATTTCTGCCGACCCAGATCATTATAACGAAATACTAGCCCTGACCAGTCTCAGGAAGAGTCGTCTGGGCACCCTTCATCAACTGCTGACTATTCGCTACCGCACCAGCAAGCTCACCGAGTTTTTCAGCCAGATCCGAGGAAACCACACCAGAAATACTGGCAGCTTCAGCCGGGTCAAGAGAATTCATGCGATTCAACTGCTGCGCTAAAGACGCTTCAGCAAGCAACTGCAGTCTATTCTGATGAGAATCAGCGTTGACCGTCTGACGTTCCGCATTCGCTTTGAAGTTGTAGTTTGCTACCGCTTCAATTACTGTTTCATTAAGTGCCATTTAAAATCCCTCAAAAGTATCCCTTGCAGATATATTTGAGGATGGAGACAGGAGTGCAAGGCTCCCGCATTACCTTTCGGCTTACTCCATCCAATCGTTCCCATTACGGGAATTCTTTTAGTCATTCGATAGTTCTCGAATTAAAACATCTATCGCAGTATCTATCGGACACTCAGCTTCTACATAAGCGCCCCCAGTTGAGGTAAATATTGTGTTGTTTTTATTCCGACCTGACACTGAAACGGAGAACAATTTCTCTGGATCTACATAAACAGGATACCCCTGATATGTATATTTAACGAAAGTCATGTCAGCACCCCATTAAGAAAGGTCCAGGCAACACCGGCAAGAGCCACAACGAATAAAATAAAACAGCAGGGGCCATCATTCATTTTCTACTGCCCTGGATAGTGTCTGTGCGCGTCTTTTTCATATTGTTCTAGTCGATCCTCAAACCTCTGAAACTTAAGCCGCCAGTCCAGCTCCGCCTCTTGCTTGAATACCGTATGATCATCAATCCACTTACCAATGGCTTCAATCTCTTCGTCCCTTTCTCGGCAGTCCCGCTCAACACTCAATAATCTTTGCTCTGTTTCCCAAAAGGGCGCGAAATGTTCCTCTTCCCATGTAATATGTTCCATCATAATCTGCCTATCCATTTCAGCAGTATGTGCTCCTGCGCGTATCGGGATCATCATATTTAGAACAGTTGAACCACCTCCGCCAACAAGGGACCCCAGAATAACGCCAACAACAAACCAAGGATGAGTTGTGAAAAAGCGAATAAGCCTTTCTTCAGTCGCCATATATACCTACTCATACTTTCTATCCTTGCTCCAGATAACTATTCAACAAAAGTTAGATTTCTGTTGTGATTATTACCCTATTCTCGATACTGACCAACTGAAATCCAAATTACTTGCACCTGGATCATTCTCACAATTTACTTGGAACGTTGTGGCACCTATGGTATCGACCCACACTGCCCCCGGTGTATTCGTTGGATTCTCAGTAAGAGTGATATTAACGGATGCCGCTGACGGCGTTATATTCAGGCCATGCGTTACGGTTGCGGATGTTGCGCCGCTGTTTATCGTACCAGTCCCGCTATTCTCTACTGTCTTTTGCGATGTGCCGATGTTTGCATAAACAATATCGCCGGTGCCATTCGTTAGAATATGATTGCCGCCGTTTGTTTTGCAGTCATCGGCCTTATTCCCAAAAATAAAATTAGGTCCGCCGCTAAGCGACCTAATCCCATAGCCTATCTTTGTGGCCCTGTCATCGGTGCATAGATTACCAACTACACTACAATCGGAACAGGTATTAATAAAGATTCCGTATGTGCTCGTTGATATTCCAATATTAGATGTTACATTGCCAGAGATCATCACATTTGATGAGGAAGTCCCTTGTATCCCGCTGCCGTTAGAATATTCAACGGCATTCCCAACAACCTCACATTTTGAGGTTCCAGAAGCCATCACGATCCCAGCACCACTCGTACCATCTTCAGATGGGAAACTGACGGAATTGCCCATTATGGAAACATTTTCGCAATTGCCGACAGAAACGCCCGATGATCCAGTATGCGATATATTATTATTCGAGACAGATATATTATTCATCGGATAGTTAATGATCCCACCAGATGTGTATGTCCCCGTAGCAGTTAATGGTATAGAGAAATTATTAGCGTCGATATACGTTGCAATATGATAGCCGTTCACATCATCCAGACCAGAATCAGAAACGCCAGATATCAATATACGCCACGTTGAATCTGCGGTTAGATTATGGCCATTTGATGTGATTTCAACCGTCCCATCACCATCTGCTGAAATTGCAGAAATTGTATCATCTGCTTTATTACTTGTTATAGATATCCCCTTGCCGTCAGTATCGCGTATGGCATTTGTAGAAACGGTTATGTTATAAACTGTCCCTGGCCCGCTTGCATCAAGAATCACATGGATAGCGCTGGTCAGCGTTTCCTGTATTCCAATTATTTGGTTATTGCTGATGATTACGTCATGTGTTCCATCTTCAACTTCTACTCCAGACGATCCACCGGAATTGCTATTATTAGATCCGCCTTCTATGTAATTGGATAGTATTTTTCCATCATACGAATACAAAAGCGATATCCCATCGTCCCCAGAATTTTTTAGTGTGCACC
>JAHEIJ010000061.1 GCA_024639445.1 Gammaproteobacteria bacterium | reverse complement strand
AGTGAAATGATCCGCGGCCACACTACTTAGTACAATCGACATGCGTTCCCGCACTGAGAGTGGTTCCATCTGGATGTGGTGGTGTTCATACATGGCAGCGCGCTGCATAACCTCCTTAAAGGCAGTCAGGACATCATTCAATTCCACCTTGGGTGGCACTCGCACTACCTTGAGATCCGGCGGTGCCACTTCAGCCGGAAAAATATCGCGTCCAACTCGTGGCAAATCATCGATATCTTCCGCAGCCTGTTTATAACGCTCATATTCCTGCAAGCGACGAACCAGTTCCGCGCGCGGATCGCCCTCTTCCTCAGCGTCATGTGCGGGGCGCGGCAACAACATACGGGATTTGATTTCGGCCAGCATCGCCGCCATCACCAGATACTCCCCGGCCAATTCCAATTGCATATCCTTCATCAGTTCCACATATTCCATGTACTGACGAGTGATTTCAGCAATCGGTAAATCCAGAACGTCCAGATTCTGACGTTTGATCAGATACAGTAGAAGATCCAGCGGACCAGCAAAGGTCTCGGCCAAAAAGACTTCCAGGGCATCCGGTGGAATGTACAGATCTTTCGGCAGCGTGGTAACCGCAGTGCCTCGCACAATGGCAAACGGCATCTCCTCCTGCTGCGGAGTAGCTATTTCGTCTGTCGAACTCATAAATTTAAGCTGTTCCGTCTAGCGGTATTCCAATCCCATGGCCTGTCGGACTTCGGTTAATGTCTGGCGCGCCACTTCGCGAGCCTTGTCATTACCTTCATGTATTATTTTTCTAACCAGGCCGAGATCTTTTTCATATTCCTGGGCACGTTCATGGATCGGGACCAGTTCCGCCTGAATGGCATCAATAATTGGTCCTTTGCAATCAAGGCAGCCTATTCCGGCACTACGACACCCTTCCTGAACCCAGGCGCGGACCTCATCATTGGAGTATACCTGATGCAGTTTCCACACAGGACACTTTTCCGGATCGCCCGGATCAGAACGCCTTACTCTGGCGGGATCGGTCGGCATCTTGCGGAGTTTTTGGGCAACCTGGTGGGGATCTTCGCGTAATGCGATGGTATTAGCATATGACTTGGACATTTTCTGACCATCCAGCCCCGGCATTTTGGAAGCCGGGGTTAACAAGGCGTCGGGCTCTGGCAGGATAATGCGGCCACTGCCTTCCAGGTAACCTAACAGCCGTTCCTTGTCCCCGAGCGTAATATTCTGCTGGTTCTCCAGCAAAGCCTGTCCCGTTTGCAGCGCCTCATCATCGCCCTGTTCCTGGTATTTCCGACGTAGCTCGTTGTAAAGTTTGGCATTTTTCTTGCCCATTTTTTTAATGGCGGCTTCCACCTTGTCCTCGAAACCCACTTCCCGGCCATAGATGTGATTAAAGCGTCGCGCGACCTCCCGGGTCATTTCCACGTGAGCGACCTGATCCTCCCCCACTGGCACCAGACCGGCCTTGTACACCAGGATATCGGCACTCTGCAGCAAGGGGTAACCCAGAAACCCGTAGGTAGCGAGGTCCCGCTCCTTGAGCTTTTCCTGCTGATCCTTATAGCTGGGGACACGTTCCAGCCAACCCAGGGGCGTGATCATTGACAGCAGCAGGTGCAGCTCGGCATGTTCCGGCACCCGTGACTGGATAAACAGTGTGGCCGAACCGGGATTGACCCCCACCGCCAGCCAGTCAATCACCATATCCCAGACACTCTGTTCCAGTATTTGGGGATCTTCGTAATGGGTCGTGAGCGCGTGCCAGTCGGCAGCAAAGAAATAGCATTCGTACTCGTGCTGAAGCTTGATCCAGTTTTTCAGGACACCGTGATAATGGCCAAGATGTAATGCACCAGTCGGGCGCATGCCGGACAGCACACGCTGCTGCTTAGGTAAAGAACTCAATGGGATCTCCCGGAAATTAAAACATCAGATTCGAAACTGGTCATGCCAATGTGGCAGCTATCTAATATGTGGTAGCTACACTTTAGTTAGATTTATTCATACAGCGCTTCCGGCTGTTTCATGAATTATACCCTGATTCCCATTCCGGCTCGAGCGACTATTAGCGCTCAAATGGGGTCGGATCACCCTTCCCCACTCGCGTCACCTTAGGTTGATCCCCCGTCAGATCCACCACCGTTGACGGATTAATGTCGCAGTGACCGCCGTCAATCACCAGGTCCAGTTGGTGCTCGAGCACCTCCCGAATCTCATCGGCCTCTGTCATGGGCATATCCTGGCCCGGCAAAATCAGGGTGCTGCTCATCAGGGGTTCACCTAATTCACTCAGCAAGGCCTGGGTGATGTGGTTATCTGGAACCCGCAGGCCAATGGTGCGGCGCTTCGGGTGCAGCAGGCGCCGCGGGACTTCCCGGGTTGCCGGTAAAATAAAAGTATAGGGCCCCGGCGTGTGTGCATTCAGCAGGCGGTAGGCCGCGTTGTCTACCTTCGCATAGCTGGATAGTTCCGACAGGTCTCGACAAACCAGGGTAAAATTATGCTTGTCCCCCACCTCGCGTATGCGCCGAATCCGGTCCAGCGCTTTCTTGTCTCCGATATGGCATCCCAGGGCATAGGCCGAGTCGGTGGGATAAGCGATCACCGCACCCTGGCGCACCATTTCCACCGCCTGGTGGATCAACCGACCTTGAGGGTTGTCCGGATGGACATGAAAATACTGGCTCATGCCGGCTTTACCCCAGGTTGTGCGTGACACCCCAGTCCGGGTGCTCCCATACCGGCTGACATTCCGCCGGTAATGTGGGCAAGCGACCAAGACCCAGATAGGGGTTTTCCGGTCCGTGGTAATCCGAACCGGCAGAAGCCACCAGGTCGTGCCGACGACTCAGGTTGGCCATGCTGATGATGTCATCGCGGCTGTGGCTGCCGGACACGACTTCCAATCCCACTCCCCCGAGTTCCCGGAATTCCTTCAGCAACTGACGCAGCCGAGTGGCACTGATTTTATAGCGAGCTGGATGCGCAATGACTGCCAGCCCACCCGCTTCCTGAATCCAGGCCAGACCGTCCTCCAGACTGGCCCACTCGCCCGGCACGTAGCCCGGCTTGTTCCTGACCAGAAAGCGCTTGAACACCTGGCGCAGATCCCGAGCATGCCCCTGCGCGACCAGATAATGGGCGAAGTGGGTCCGACTCAGGATCGCCCCCTTGGCATAGCCGCGGGCACCATCGAGCGCACCATGAATCCCTTTTTTTGCCAGGCGGCGGTCAATTTCCTCGGCCCGCCAGTGACGAAATGCACTGATGCGCTCGATTCCCGCCTGCAGCGAAGCACAGCCGGGATCAATCCCCAGTCCGACAATATGAAACGTCTGGTGAGACCAGGTGACGGAGAGCTCAATTCCGGGTACAAATTCAATACCCGCCTCACGTGCAGCCCTGGCCGCCTCGGACAAGCCCGCAGTCTGGTCGTGATCGGTCAGCGCCAGCACCCCAATGCCACAGGCAGCCGCACGCTGCACCAACTCGGCAGGGGCAAGCGAGCCATCTGAGGCGGTAGAATGGGTATGTAAATCAAACTGTAATCCAGACATCAGGCCAGTATAACAGGCCCGTCATTCGCAACCCATGCCGCTGTCACAGTGATATGGTAAAGTGTTGAACCTTACTAACAACGAACCATCTCATAGAGAACGAATGGCCAAGTTGGAAATCAATTTGCCGGAGCTGGCCGACACCATGTTGGCGTTGTGTGAATCAACCCGCAGTGTGGCAGAGTCGGCTCAAAAGTCGGACTCCACGCTTCCTGATCCGGAACAGATCTGCGAAGGCCTGAGTCGGTTTGCCGACATTATTCGCCACATCGATCAGCAACCGGGCGCAACCGACGAACAATTAGATGCCAGTGATGCTACGAGCGAGTACAAGGAATTGTCCGATTATGGTCTCGATTTGCTAAACCAGTTGGGTGACTGGTGTGATCAACTGGAATTGACAGAGACCCGCGCGGCACTGGATGAAGTCATTGTCACACTAGGGGTATGGGCTGCCCGTCATCTGGGTCCGCTGCATACAATTGAACCTATTGTCGATGCGTTGTCAAAAGTGGCTAACAGTTCAACGGATCCGGTTTTCCTGGCGGAACTGAGTCATGTCTACCGGGAAATCGCGGATGCCGTAGCACCGGTTATTAAACAGGATATTGACAAGAGTGAACCGGGTCGACCCTGGCGTATTCTGAATTTGAACTATGCCATTGTCTCCACACGCAGTCACCAACCAGAGATCATGGAGCCGGCCTTTGCACAATTATTAATTCGCCTGCCGGAAGACGCGGCTGGCTTTTTTACCGAAGGCATGGAGCAAATGGAGGTTATCGGCTACCCCGATCATGTGCGCCGTGTCATGGAAAAGTATTTCGAACTCACCAACAATCCCACTCTGCATTAATTCAATTAAATAATAATGAAGTTTCTGTTTGACTTTTTTCCAATCCTGCTATTTTTCATTGCCTATAAACTCTATGGGATCTATGTAGCAACCGCTGTCGCTATTGCTGCTTCGTTTCTACAAGTAACGCTTTACTGGCTTAAACACCGTCGCTTTGAAAAGATGCATCTGGTAACGCTGGGATTAATTGTCCTCCTTGGTGGCGCAACCCTGCTTTTACAGAATAAAGCCTTTTTCATGTGGAAACCGACTGCTGTCAATTGGGCCTTTGCTCTGGCATTCCTGCTGACCCAGTTTATAGGCGATAAACCGCTGGTAGAAAGAATGATGAGTCACGCGATAGATGCCCCAACTACAGTCTGGCGTCGCCTCAATATCAGTTGGGTCAGCTTTTTTATTCTCATGGGCTTTGCAAACCTTTATGTTGCCAATTTCTATTTTCAAACCGAAGCCGCATTATTTAGTGCTGCGGGCCATGAAGTCGATTTGACTACCTGTCAGCAGATGTTTCAGGGGCAGTTGCTTGATTTATGTAACCATGCAAGAGAAATGGAAAATAACTGGGTAAATTTCAAACTGTTTGGCATGTTGGGACTAACTGTCTTGTTTGTGATTGGACAATCGGTATATCTTGCCAAACACATGAAACAGCAACCCGAATCACCCAAGCAGACTGAACAGGAAAACGAGGCCTGATATGCTGTATGCCATCATCGCTCAGGACAATGAAAACACACTGGAAAAACGTCTTGCAGCGCGTCCCGCTCATCTTGAACGTCTACAAGTACTACAAGCGGAAGGCCGTCTGGTTCTGGCCGGCCCACACCCGGCTATCGACAGTGAAGACCCCGGCCCGGCCGGTTTCAGCGGTTCACTCATCGTGGCCGAGTTTAACTCCCTGAAAAATGCACAAGACTGGGCGAATGCCGATCCCTATGTAGAAGCTGGTGTTTACTCCCAGGTTACGATAAAACCCTTTAAAAAAGCCTTACCGTGAATTAAATAGATAATATCCAACCAACAAGGAATTGATTATGCGTACTCGCTTATATGGAATCACCCTCGGCAGCTTGCTCGCAGCAACACTGCCGCTTACCGGTTTTGCTGCCGATGAACCGGTAGCCGTGGTAAACGGTAAACCGATTACTCTCAAAACTTATGAATTCTTCCTGAGACAGCTTCAAGCTGAACGACCCAATGCCAATCTAGCCGGAAACCGCCAGCTGGTAGTTAATGAACTCATTAACCGTGAGCTGCTCTATCAGGATGCGGTTAAAAAGAAAATGGACAAGGATCCGGAAGTGGCGTTTGCGCTTGAACAACTTCGAATGAACACCATGATACAGGCCAATGTTGGCAAGGTTGCCAGTGGTGTGGATATCTCCGATGCCAAATTAAAAAAAGAGTACGATGAAAAAATCGCCAAAGCTGATATATCCGAATATAAAGCTCGTCACATCCTGTTAAAAACCGAGGCCGATGCCAACGCGGTTATCAAGGAACTAAACAATGGCGCTGTATTCAGTGATGTGGCTAAAGCCAAATCAACCGGCCCAACCGGACCCGAAGGTGGCGATCTGGGATGGTTTAAGGCTGGACAAATGGTGCCGCCCTTTTCCCAGGCTCTTGCCAAAATGAAAAAAGGCAGCTACTCCAAACAACCGGTGCAGACCCAGTTTGGTTGGCACGTTATCTTACTGGAAGATACCCGCAAGGCCACACCACCCAAGTTCGAAGATGTCAAGCCGCAGCTGGCGAATATGATACGGGGCCAAGAGGTGAATGCCTATATTGAAAATTTACGTAAAAAGGCCAAGGTCAACATCAAGTAGCATCGAGGCCAAATAACAAAGGGGATACCAATTCGGTATCCCCTTTTTTTGCGCTGTTCAATATTAGCGCTAATTCCCTGCAGCAAAGCAAATATTAATCCGGCTTGAAGGTGAAGCTCTGACCGCCTACGGATGCTTCATACATTAATCCGCCCTTGGTCATTATAAACACGGCAATCCCTTTCTCATATGCGGCCTTGGCAGCAGCACCTAAAGTCACCGCAATCGCAGAGACCTGTGCATCGAATTCCAGCCGGTCACTCTTGAACCGGTCAAATGCTTTCTTGTCCTTGAAAAACACAATTTCGCTATAAACCTGGCCTCCCAGTTGAAAACCGATGGTACCCTGCACAATCGAAGCGGACCCAATTATTTGACCACGCCGAAACACTTTCCCATTGCCATAAGCACCACCTACGACCCAGCCACCCTTACCAACAGATGGAAATACGACATACGCATAGGCATCATTGAAGAAAGTTTTAATCCCTGGATCTTTCTTCTTGAAATTGGCAATAGTTTCCTCAACCTCCTTGCGCGCTTCTTCTGGCTTGTTGGGATCCCAGCCACAAGCGCCGAGCATGACCACGCTCATCAGCAGAAGCGTGATTGCAGATAATATTTTTTGTATGTGCATCATACAGTCTCCGGTTAGCCGATTTTTAACTGAAATTTCCACTTCAGCCTTGTTTTAATAATTTCTGCAGTGCCGTTTCATCGAGAATTTCAACGCCAAGCTTCTCAGCCTTGTCGGCTTTGGAGCCTGGATTCTCGCCTACCACTACGTAATCCGTTTTCTTCGACACACTGCCGGTTACTTTAGCACCCAGCGCCTGTAATTCAGCCTTGGCCTCATCACGTGTCATGCTGCTGAGAGTTCCGGTCAATACGAAACTTTTGCCTTGCAAAGGTAACTCTGCCGCCGACTTAACTTCCACTTCAGGCCAGTTAATCTCTTTTATCAGCTTGCCAATCACTTCCTGGTTATGTGTTTGCTTGAAAAATTCAACAATACTTTTCGCTACGACCGGGCCAACATCGGATACCGTCATCAGTGTAGCCTCATCAACTTTTCTAATCGCATCCAGGGAGCCAAAATGCCTTGCCAATGTCTGGGCCGTAGTTTCACCCACATCATGAATGCCGAGGGCATATAGAAATCGTGCCAGTGTGGTGGTGCGACTCTTATCCAGGGCCTTGACCAGATTACTGGCAGATTTTTCTGCCATGCGATCCAGGCCTGCCAGCTGCGCGACACTTAATTGATAAAGATCAGCTATATCATTCACCAGTTGTTCATCAACCAGTTGTTCCACCAGCTTGTCACCCAGGCCTTCGATATCCATGGCACGGCGAGATGCAAAATGTTTAACTGCCTGCTTACGCTGTGCAGCGCAATATAGGCCGCCGGTACAATAAGTCACCGCTTCACCCGATAATCGTACTGTCGGCGAAGCGCAAACCGGACAGGTGCCTGGGAGTTTGTAACGACGCGGACGACCTTGTCGCCGGCTTATTACAACCCCAACCACTTGCGGTATTACATCACCGGCTCGCCGGACGATTACCGTATCACCAATCCGTGCATCCAGGCGATCGATCTCATCCTGGTTATGCAAGGTGGCATTGCTCACCATAACCCCGCCCACATGTACCGGCTCAAGTCGTGCTACCGGTGTCAACGCGCCGGTACGGCCAACCTGCACATCAATATCCAGCAAAGTCGTCATCTCTTCCTGGGCAGGAAACTTGTGAGCCAATGCCCAACGGGGGGCGCGTGCGACAAAACCAAGTTTTTTTTGTTGGTCCAGACGATCGACTTTATAAACGATGCCGTCGATGTCATACGGCAAACTGTCACGTTTTCCCTGCATTTCCCGATAATACTCAAGGCAACCTTTCACTCCATTCACAACCCGGCTTTCCGGATTAACCGGAAGCCCCCAATTCTTCAGTTGCCGCATAATCTCGCTATGGCGCGGCGGCAAACTATCGCCATCTACCTTGCCAACGCCATAACAATAAAAAGACAAAGGCCGTGTTGCCGTAATTCGCGGGTCCAATTGACGCAGGCTGCCAGCAGCAGCATTGCGTGGATTGGCAAATAGCTTAGCGTCATTCTTTCGCTGCTGTTGGTTAAGAGCCTCAAAACCTGCCTTGGTAATAATGACTTCACCCCGCACTTCCAGTTCGCGCGGGTAGTCGTTACCTAACAAACGCAAGGGGATGGCATCAATGGTCCTCACGTTGAGGGTGACATCTTCGCCCTTGGTGCCATCACCCCGGGTTGCTGCACGGGTCAACACACCATCTTTGTACAGCAGACTGATCGCCAAACCATCCAGCTTGGGCTCCACGCTGTATTCCTGACTGCTGACAGACAAACGCTCCCGGCCTCGTCGATCAAAATCATCTACTTCACTGTCTGAGAACGCGTTCGCAAGCGACAACATTGGAACTTCATGCTGAACTTCAGCGAATTCCTTCAGTGGTTCCGCACCAACCCGTTGGGTGGGTGAATCAGGCGTTATCAGTTCAGGATGTTCCCCTTCCAATAATTCGAGTTCGCGCAGCAACCGGTCATACCCGGCATCTGTAATTTCCGGATCGTCCAGAACGTAATAACGGTAATTGTGGTAATTGATTTCTTTGCGTAGCGTTTCGACACGCTTATGGATTTCAGCAAGGACAGACATGGGACGTTGGTTTGTTAGTGTCGATGGTTATTGAGCGAGCTCATTTTGTGTTTAAAATGGAATGCTGCCACCTTGTCCTTCATATGGCCTATTGTCTGCAAGGTCAACATGCTGCGTGACTCATCACACAAGTCACCATCCAGTTGCTCCGCCAGGGCTCTAGCCAGTTGCAGCATGCGCTCGAAAGCAAGTCTGCCTTCTATGGGTCCTGGTAATTGCATAAACAATGATAGCCCCGGGGTTTCCATCTCTGCCATGTGCTCAATATCAAAAGTGCCGGGTTCGACAGTATTCGCAATACTGCAAAGAGGTCGAGGCCTGCTTGATTGATCCACATAGAGATGAAACAGGTTCATATCACCAAACTCAAACCCCTGATCACGCATTGTATTGAGGATATCAAGGCCGTGAAATTGTTGTCCCTGCTTTGCCATGACATTCAGAACCACAATCAAACGCTCCCCTCCAGCAGATGGTTCTTCAGTTAGAGCGGAGATGGGGCCGAGCTCATCGAGGTTAAGTTCCGGTTCCCTGAGTGGCAGTGTCAGGCCGGACAAGGCGGCAATATCTTCCGCATCCGGTTCATCCTCATACTCATGGGGTCGTTGAATTTCCGAGGTAGTGTCCTTCTCTGCTGAACGAGACAGCTTCAAAAAGGAAAAAAAACTTGAAACGCTCCACTCTTTATCGGAGGTTGCCCAATAATAGATCAACATACCACAAATGGCGATAGCGCCGATGACTAACAGGATTAAACGAAGTGTATCCATACTGCCCGTTCTCCACGGAGATGGATGTGGTTGCCGGTTCGATGACAAAAACCAAGCATGGTTTATTTTCTATTATTAACTTATCAGGCTAGACCGCCGCCAATTCGACCGCTTCATCAATATCAACAGCCACCAGGCGCGAAACACCCGGCTCGTGCATGGTAACACCGGTCATATGTTGCGCGACTTCCATGGTGACCTTGTTATGGGTGATGAAGACAAATTGGGTACGATCTGACATCGCTTTCAGCATTTCACAATAACGCCCGACATTGGCATCATCGAGCGGGGCGTCCACTTCGTCGAGCATACAAAACGGCGCTGGATTAAGCTCAAAGATGGCAAACACCAGGGCAACGGCCGTCAGCGCCTTTTCACCGCCGGAGAGCAGATGAATGGTACTGTTACGCTTACCCGGCGGGCGCGCCATTACGGTAACACCGGTATCCAGTAAGTCTTCGTCGGTCATTTCCAGATAAGCATGACCACCACCAAACAAACGTGGGAACAGCTCTTTCAATCCGCTGTTGACCTTGTCATAGGTCTCTTTAAACCGCGTGCGTGTTTCGCGGTCGATTTTGTGGATCGCATTTTCCAGTGTCTGCAAGGCTTCCGTCAGGTCGTCGTTCTGGGCATCCAGGTATTCCTTGCG
>JAHEIJ010000060.1 GCA_024639445.1 Gammaproteobacteria bacterium | reverse complement strand
CAGGCACTGGAGTTCATTGACGATGATGAACTGGTGGAAGTAACACCCAACCATATTCGTTTGCGAAAAAAATTATTGATTGAGCACGAGCGTAAAAAATCCGCCAGGGCCACGGCTTAACTCATTTTTATCCGGGCTTCGCAGGATGAAGCCCGGTAAGTTTTGTTCCGGCGAAACCCTCTACATAGCCAATTTCATGAGCGCAATGCCCATCGGAAATATAATTAATCCCCAGTGGGTCGTGCGGGCCCAATATTAAAGTTGCTGCCTGCTATATGTTCAAGACCGGCTTATCCAATGATAATGATTGAGGACTAACATGGTCTGTGTTTAGATAATATAAACACGCATCAGAGATATTGGGTAACAATAATAATTACTATTTGGAGGTGGCCATGATCGGTAAAAAGAATGTGGTATTCGGGTTTTTATACCTGGTGCTGACCGCTGCGCTCGGCATAGTTATGGCGAATATGTACGAGGATTTTGGTACCGCAATGCAGGAAAAACAGGCCAGTGTCGGGCGCCTGCAACAGCTCAAACAAAATAACTTCGAGGAAGAGTTGGAGCCGTTAAATGCCGGACAAATAGCGATAGCCAACACGGACGGTATTTTGTCGCTCAACAAGCTTCGCAATACAGAAATGGCTATCGACAGTATCAAAGGGGGAGCTCATGCCCATGGTAATCTGGAAGCACTGCTTAATATAGTGGCAGGTTTGGCATTATGTTTCATTGCTGTTGCCACATGGCTGAAACAATTGATTAGTTGGTTATTCATTCTGGGCGCATTGCTGCATTCAGGCATGCTGTATCTGGGAAGAGTATTCGATATGGCCTGGGCCGACAGCCTGCTAGGACTTGGTATTGGACCAGGGATGATCCTCGCCGCTTTATTACTAACCGGTATTGCCGCAGCCATGGGTTTTCGTGGCGAAATTATTAAGGACAGCTAGTGGAAACCTTATATCCGGCAATCCAGCCGTACGTTATACATAGTCTGGCAGTTGAACCGCCACATGTATTGCATGTTGAAGAATCAGGGAATCCGCAAGGGGTGCCGGTTTTGTTTGTGCATGGTGGCCCTGGCGCCGGTTGTGAACCCTATCATCGATGCTTTTATGATCCTGACAAATATCGCATTATTTTGTTTGATCAGCGTGGTGCCGGGCGTAGTTCACCCCACGCGGAACTGAGCGGCAATACGACCCAGGCACTGGTTGCCGACATGGAAGTCATTCGCCAGCATCTTGGGGTGGAGCAGTGGGTGTTGTTTGGTGGTTCATGGGGATCAACCCTGTCATTAGTATATGCCGAAACCCACCCGGAGCGGGTTTTGGGGTTGATCCTCAGAGGAATTTTCCTGTGTCGACAAAAAGAAATTGACTGGTTTTATCAATCAGGCGCAAGCAAGATTTTTCCCGATTATTGGCAGGATTTTATCAAGCCTATTCCCGAGGCAGAACAGGATGACATGGTAAAAGCTTATTATCGTCGTCTCACGGGAGATGATGAGGTGGCACGTATGGCGGCGGCCAAAGCCTGGTCAATCTGGGAAGGTCGAGCAGCGACGCTGCAGCCGCGTAAAAGTGTCGTGGACCATTTTAGTGACTCGTTTACCGCTTTTAGTTTGGCACGTATAGAAGCACATTATTTTATTAACAATGCATTCTTGCAGGAAAACCAGATTTTGCGTGACGTTGAAAGTCTCAAAGACATCCCTGGTACGATTATTCAAGGACGCTATGATTTAATTTGTCCGCTGGAGAGCGCCTGGGAACTACATCAGTGCTGGCATGACTCTGATTTGTATATTATTGGAGATGCCGGACATTCCGCAACCGAGGTTGGTACTGTGAATGCCCTGGTGAAAGCCGCACGGAAAATGTTGAAGCGAATTGAATGATTGCATTGCTGCAGCGTGTCACGAAGGCGAAGGTCGTAGTAGAAGGCAAGACTGTCGGTGCGATAGAAAGCGGTATACTGGCACTGATTGGAGTTGAAAAGACGGACACGCAGGAGCAAGCGAATCGTTTGTTAGAGCGGATTCTCGGCTATCGCATATTTGCTGATGCGCAAGACAAGATGAATTTAAGCCTTGAAGATATCAACGGCGGGCTATTGTTAGTGCCGCAATTTACCCTGGCAGCAAATACTGAAAAAGGTATGCGTCCCAGTTTCTCCTCGGCTGCTTCGCCGGTAGAGGGCGAACGCCTGTTTGGATATCTTCTGCAACGGGCATCACGTCATCATAAACAGGTGGAAGCCGGTCAATTTGGGGCATATATGCAGGTCTCCTTGACAAACGATGGCCCTGTCACCTTTTGGTTGCGGGTGAAGGAAAATAAATGAAGTATACGTTGTTGTCTTTAATGAAGAAGATATAGCCATTGCTGAAATTGAGTGGGAAAAACTGGTGAGCTAGATGGTGATAACCAGAATACTAGTGCTGGGGATGGTGTTGTACATGATATCAGCCTGTGATCAAGTGAATAACCAACCGAACGAAGACGTTTATCCCTGGCAAATAATATTACAGCCAGATGGCAAGACACGAGTATTTGGCATCACATTAAGTGAGAGCACACTGAAGGACGCGGTTGAATTGCTGGGTCGTAACTACAAGCTAGGATTGTTTGAAACGCCTGATCAGCCACTATCCTTAGAGGCATATTTCAATGAGGTTACCCTGGGGGGTATAAGTGGCAAATTTGTGCTGACATTAGAGGCAACACAGGAAGAAATGGCAGCATTGATTCAACAGGCTATTAAGCGAGAAGTGCTTGAGTCGGGAGCAAAGCGTTACACCCTGACAGCGGAAATGAACAGTGTGCTGGCACAAAAGAGTATTACAAGTTTGAGTTATATACCTTATATCAACCTCGATGAGGGGATCATCAGGAAACGTTTTGGTGAGCCGACTGAACGGATTATTGTTGATCAGAAAAGACAACACCTGCTATACCCGGAGTTGGGGCTGGGTTTGTTGCTTGATGAAAACGGAAAGGAATTGCTGCAGTATGTAGCACCAGCCAAATTTGATCAGTTGCGACAACCTTTAATGGAAAAATACAACCAGTAAGCATGCGTTAAAAAAATAATTTTCGGCCATCGTTCATCATTTTAAATGAAAAATAATTTCAAGTGCCAAACTTGAAAAAATTAACCTGATTACGACCCTGTTGTTTGGAACGATAGAGTGCTTCATCAGCACGCATTAATAGTTGCCGGCTTGCATCGGCGGCAATAAGAGTTCCATCATGATTATCCAATGTGGTACATCCAATCGAAATCGTGACTGACAAATTGGTGCTGTTTCCCAGAGTAATTTTATGTGAGTCGATTTGATGGCGAATACGTTCCGCGATTTCAGTCGCCAGGTTTTGATCGGTTTGTATCAATAAGACAGCAAATTCCTCACCCCCAAATCTTGCAAGCACATCGCTTTGGCGCATCTGGATCTTGATTAATCTAGCGACTTCCTGCAGCACCAGGTCACCAATGTGGTGGCCATAGATGTCGTTAAACTGTTTGAAGTGATCGATATCCAGAAAGAGACAACTCAGAGCTCTGTTCTGTCTTAGGCTGCGACTGATTTCTTCATCCAGGCGTTCATCGAAATAGCGCCTGTTATGTATGCCTGTCAGCGGATCAAGTAAACCCAAAAGTTTTAAGCGCTCGTGATTGAAAGCGTTTTCAAAACAAACGGCAACGATAGCTGCCAGCCGTTCCAGGAAATCAGTAGCAGAACCCTGGATGAATCGTTCCTGTTGTACGCTGCCGATGTTCAAACACCCGATTAACTGGCGATTACGGACCAGGGGGAAGAGAGCCATACTGGTAAGAGGATTTTTATCATTCGGAAACAGCAGTTGCATGCTTTCCTCATCACACTTGCCAAGCCGAGCCAGAGGTTCTTTTGGGAATAGATGCATTATTGGACTTGTGTCGTCACAAAACAGGAGTTCGGGATGCTCGTCATGCAAGCCAAGATTTTCCAGAATTCTACGAATTTCAAATTCCGGATCAATTAATAGCAAGGTCACTGCATCGAGGGCAAAATTTCGACGGTAATCATAGAACAGGGTGTTAATAAGTTCAGCGAGACCATTGGCGCTAATAAACTGAAGCTCCTGTTCCTGGAAACGCACAAGTTTTTGCTCATTTTGTTGTGCCTGGCTAACATAGGCTTTGAGCTGGCGGCGCAATTTTGTATTGTCACTGGCCTCATTTGTGCTCATGCCTAGATGACTTCCTGAATAACTTCCATCAGCCTTGCCTGACTTACTGGTTTTGTAATGAAATGGTCCATTCCGGCTTCAAAACATTGATTGCGTTCAATGGTGGTAGAATTCGCTGTGAGAGCGATAATAGGAATTCGTTTATGGCCTGGCTCAATTTCTCGCCAGCTGCGTGTTACTTCCAGCCCCGTCATTTCGGGCATACGCATATCCATTAGTACCAGATCAAGGCTTTTATCATGTTCTAGCATATTCAAGGCTGATTTGCCGTTGCTGACATGAGTGACAGTATGTCCTTCTTGCCGCAAAAATGTCGTGATGACTTTCGCAATGATTTCGGTATCTTCCGCCAGCAAAATATGTAGCTTGTTATCAAGCTTGGCGGTTGAGGGTTGCTGATCACTCAGCATGCTTTTATTCAAACTGTCTTCAGCCATTGGCAGTGGAAGTTCGAACCAGAATAAACTACCCTGGCCAGGCTTACTTTCGACGCCAATTGCACCGTACATGGCATTAACAAGTTTATAGGAAATCGTAGTACCAAGTCCGGTACCGTGTCGTTGTTCAGCAGGATTAATTTGGCACTGATAAAAAGGATCGAAAATATGATCCAATTTTTCTTTTTTGATACCAATGCCGCTATCTTTAACTTCAAATCGTAAAAGATTTAGTTGGTCATGGGTATCTGCAAGACTGATACTTACGGTTACGCTCCCATTGTCAGTATATTTTACTGCATTACTTATAAGATTAAGCAGAACCTGTCGTAGCCGGTTATGATCGCCCATGACCATTTCAGGCACATCAGAATCAACTTCATATGTCAGACTGAGTCCTTTCTTATTTGATTGAGGTTTAAATATATTGACTACCCCCTTAACAAGCCGCCGCAGGTTGAAAGCGGAATGGTCAAGTTGATATTTACCGGCTTCGATTTTGGAAAGGTCCAGGATGTCATTGATCAGCGAATGTAATGTGACAGATGATTCCTTTAAGCCTTCAACATATTCCCGCTGTATGTTATTTAATGGTGTATTTTCCAATAATTCGGTCATACCCAGAATACCGGTCATCGGTGTGCGAATCTCGTGACTCATGGTGGCGAGAAATTCACTTTTGGCCTGGTTGGCGCTATCAGCTTCTTCACGAGCTCGCTTGATGCGTCTGATCATGACATCCAGATAGAATGGCAAGGCTATCAGAAAAATCATATAAGCAATGACATCGTAAATATGTGAATACCAGGTGTCGGATATAATCAGCACTACGCTGAAAGCGATGACACTGGCCGCCGTGGCGGAAAATAGCTCTGAAGGACCATAGCGTACGCCATAGCCGATATAGGTCCACGGGAAAAACAGGAAGAATACGCTAAAGGGCCCTGCATCCGTCAACATCATGGCGATGGCAATTGAGGAGATGTCGAGGGGGATCGTGATATAGGGGCGAATGCGTGAATGTGGAATGATCAGGACACTAACAAGTACAGCGAGCGTATAGGCACCGAAAATCCCACCAAAGGCAAAAAAGGCAGTAAATTTTGGTGGATAGTAATTGTTATACATTCCCACGCCGATGAGCGTAGTGGTGAAGAACCAGATTAACAATCTGGATATAGCCTGACTGAATTCCATATTGGATTTCAGGGGTGATGGATCTAATTTTGTAAACAAGGAATTGATTGCTGTCATGTGATTGTTATCGCTCAGTTATATCATCCTGATATACTTTTTAGGTTCAATCTTACGGTGCGCCAGGATGTCTGCCAAGAAAACTTCCAAGTCTTTGAAAATTAAACAACAAATTACCCCGGAAACCAAGTGCAGTTTATGCCCGGGAACGAAATGCTGTGTGTATGTCACCCAGCAAATCGACAAGCCACGGACGATGGAGGATTTTGATTTGCTCATGTGGCAATTGGCACATAAAAACATGCAGATCTATAAGGATGAGGATGGCTGGTTCCTCCTGGCGCAAACCCCCTGCCAATTTCTGGAAAAAGATGGGCGATGTGGAATCTACGAAACCCGACCACAAATATGTCGTGACTACAGTAATGACTATTGTGAATTTGATGCACCACCGGAAAAGTGGTTCAAGCATTATTTTCGCAGTTATGAGGAACTGGACAAGTATTGTCGCAAACGTTTCAAGAAATGGGATAAACGGTTTAAATAGGCTGGTGGGAGCTGAATTTGCGATGCTTTAAAGTTCCGGCATGATGTGACTGAAATCATAAATCGCCTGAAATTCATCTACTTGACGTGGTGGGCTTTGACTATCCGGTTTACTCACCGCCAGCAATCCCGAAATTCCATAGGCATGGGCCGAACGTAGTACGGGCAGGCTGTCATCGACCAGCAGAGTACGCTGTTTGTCGAAAGGGAGTTTGACCTGCAGCTTGCTCCAGAAACTCGTGTCTTCCTTGGGCACACCAAATTCATGGGAGCAGATCATGTCGTCCAGGTGATGGTGCAGGGCGGTACGCTCCAGCTTGAGCATCAGGCTTTTGTGATGTGCATTGGTCACCAACGCGCGGTGTTTACCCAATACCTTAAGGCGATCCAGGAACTCAACCACATGGGGGTGCACGGCGATTAAATGATCGACTTCCTGTTTCAGCATCACAATATCCAGTCCCAATTGTTCGGACCAATAATCCACGCAGTACCAGTCAATGCTGCCTTCGGCGTTACGGAACTTGGGAAATAGCTCCTGTTTTGCTGACTCTATATCCAGGTGGTACTTTTCGGCATAGCGTAATGGCACATGCTCGCGCCAGAAATGATTGTCGAAATTCAAGTCCAGTAAAGTGCCGTCCATATCCAGCAGGACAGTATCAATATGGTTCCAGTCGATCATGTGCAGATTTATATTTAGCAATGCTGATACAGCCGCATACCGTACCGAAAACAATCAATATGGTCTAGGCTTTCTATGTCAGTTAGTTAGATAGGCGTATCACATGCGTGAAATTGTCTTACTTTTCGGGTGTTTGTTGTGGTTACTACCTGGTGTTGCCCCGAGTGATGAGCCAAGTATGGCGGAGCTGGAACGCTGGCTGGAAAGTGACGAGCTTATGCCGCCTACTGTCAATACCGACCAGGTGAACGAAGGCACGCTGGTTTTCCTTAGCCGGCGACCGGCCAGGCAGGTACATCATCATCAGAATCATCTGGTTATTGATGCAGATAGCCTGCTTAATGGCTGGGTCCGGCTCAAGCAATGCCATGAGCATCTGGATCGGGTTCCCCATGCCCAGATTATGTATAATCGCGACCGGATTCGGGATCTGCAGATCATCTCCAGTGGAAACATTGAGCAAAGCTGGGTCGAAGATAATACCGTGCAATTACGCAACGTTCAGGAAAGTGCCCGGCTTTGTGTTCAGGCATGGACGCGCGCACTCAATTCCAATGGTGACGGTAGTTACAGCCTGCGTAATGGGCCGTTTATGAGGCGATTTCTGGATGGTTATTATCCTATGCGGGTCAGTATGCAGATTGATTATGCCTCCAGCGGCCTGCAATTGATTGCGATGAAACCTGAACGGCAGCAGGGTTTTGATGTTACCGAGCAAGATGGCAGTTTAGCCTTTGATGCCTGGTTTGAAGGCCGTTTGAAAACGGAGTTTCTATTTCGTAGCCATACGCTATAAGACAGCCTGCCATTTCGCGTAGCAACCACGGGCGGGAGCTGGCACAATAGGCATCATTGAGATTGTGCCTTTCACCACCAATTAGTAGTAGTTCTGCATATGACGCAAGCAACACAACCGGATGATCTCCAAGCTCTCCTGGAACCCTTAAAGAAAATTGCCTACCAGGCCGGTCGCAACATCATGGAGATCTATGATCGCGGTTTTGAGGTCGAGGAAAAGGCCGATAAAACACCCCTGACCGAGGCTGATATGGCCGCTCATCAGGTCATTATGGAGGGATTGATGGCACTCACCCCGGATGTGCCAGTTTTATCCGAAGAGTCCAAACCCATGACTTTTGAGGAACGCGCCGCCTGGCCACTCTATTGGCTGGTGGATCCGCTGGATGGCACCCGGGAATTTATCAAGCGCAACGGCGAATTTACGGTCAACATTGCCTTGATTGAGGGCCATGAAGCCATACTCGGTGTTGTTTATGCACCCGTTGTGGGAAGTCTATATTACGCTGCCCGCGGGCTAGGGGCCTTCAAGAAAAGCGAATTGGACGATCCGGTCCCCATTCATGTACGGAGTCGTTGCCTCAAAAAAGTGGTGATTGCCGGTAGCCGCTCTCACCAGAGTCCGCAATTCAAGGATTTCCTTTCCCGCCTGCCTGACTATGAAGTGATTAGCATGGGTAGCTCCCTGAAATCCTGTTTAGTGGCGGAAGGGATGGCTGACATCTATGCGCGCCTGGGTCCCACCTCGGAATGGGACACGGCTGCCGCCCACTGTATTGTAGAGGAAGCAGGTGGGCAGCTTACGGATACCCAGATGCAGCGTCTGCTCTATAACACCAAGGAAGAATTACTGAATCCCCATTTCTTTGTGTTCGGTGATTCCAGCATCGACTGGTCAAAATATCTTTAGCTTGATTGGTTACCGCGGGTAAGTGGAATAGCCCGTCGGCTATTTGGCGTCATACACGGCCATGATACTTTTCAGCTCTATCAACAACTCTTGACGTTCCTCATACGACAAAATTTCCGTTTGAGGAACTGAGCCGCCACGTTCCAGTTGCTCGATATAGCCATTAACTGCCTGGCAACCATCGCCACATAGAGATTCAACACACTGTTGCAGTTTTGGAGGCAGCTTGGTCATCATCAACAGTCGTTAGAGTACCGTGATTAAACTCAGATTAATTTTCCAAACGGTCCAGTTCGATTCCACTCAATGTATGAGATGGCATTGTGACCAATTATAAAGCGAAAAATTAAGGTGAAAATGGTGGCCGGGGACGATGCGCAGGATGCGCGAGTGTCGCGAAGCCCAGGGATGGGCGAGAGCGACCAGAATCGAAAATTCGGTTCGATACTGACCATCGTATGGCGTAGCCTCGCAGACACTCAAGAGATATAAAGTTAAGTGAAAATGGTGGCCGGGGACAGAATCGAACTGCCGACACGAGGATTTTCAATCCTCTGCTCTACCAACTGAGCTACCCGGCCCCAGATGGAGCCGGGTATTTAACGTGATCGCGGGGGTTGCCGTCAAGTCGAATCATCAGGTTTCCGGGGTGAAGCCTTCGGGCATGGTGGAGCCTTCGCCAAAAAAGAACTTTTCCATTTCTGTTTCCAGAAACTGGCGGTGTTCAGGATTGATGACACTGAGGCGGTATTCATTGATCAGCATAGTTTGCTGTTTGAGCCACAGTTGCCAGGCTTCCTTGGAGACATTGTCGAAAATTTTCTGGCCCAGCTCACCCGGGTAGGGCGGTGTATCCAGCCCTTCGGCGTCTTTATTGAGTTTGCTGCAATGTACCGTACGGCTCATGTAAATCTCCTGATGGTTACTCGGGCTGCTCATCCAGACCCTCGAGCAGGTTTTTGACGGGGGCGGGTAGGCCGCGTGCGTCGGGTCGGCGGCTGTTATACCAGACTTGGGGCCGGCCTTCCATGATGGATTGGTTTAGTGGTGAAACACGGGCCAGCACGGTGGTTATGTTGAGATGAAAATGGCTGAAGGTATGGCGCAGATGGGGACCTGCTTCGGCATCTTTCAACTTCAATCCCAGGCTGGTCTGGCAGAATTCAGTTGGATTGGTATCGGCAGGGCATTCGGGCAGGCTCCACAGCCCGCCCCAGATCCCCGCCGGGGGGCGTTGTTCCAGCAGCAATAAGCCCTGCGCGTTTCGCAATAACAACATGGTAGTTTCACGCACCGGCAGAGTTTTACGAGGACGGGGCGTCGGGTAGGCACGGGGATCACCCTCGATTCGGGCCTGACAGGTGGTCTCGAGCGGGCAGGCAGGGCAATTGGGTCTGCGCCCACAAATCGTAGCGCCCAGGTCCATGATGGCCTGGGTGTAATCGGCCAGCCGCTGCTGTGGGGTAGCCGCCTTTGCCAGTTCCCATAACCGGTTTTCCACGGCTTTGGTGCCGGGCCAGCCACTGATGGCGTAATAGCGACTTAAT
>JAHEIJ010000059.1 GCA_024639445.1 Gammaproteobacteria bacterium | reverse complement strand
AAAGGAGGCGTTAAGACCGTCCTGGGTAAAATCGATATCGCAACCCTTGAGGTAACTCAGGGCAATGGCATCGACGACCACCTTGAAGCCTTCGCCTTCCAGCACCTTGTCACTGGCATTAACTGATTCGGCATAGGTCATACCATACGTCATGCCGCCGCACCCGCCACCGGAAACGAAGACCCGAATTCCATCCGCATCCACATCCGGGTTCGCCATCAGGCCCGCCAGTTGCTCAGCCGCCATAGCGGAAACCGTGAGTTCGGCTTCGGTTATACTTGGGTTATAGCTTGCGTTAGTTGCTTGTGTCATGATCGCACTCCTGAATTCATATCGGCTTGCAACAAAGCCGCCTGCTTCGGATAATATCTGAGTAAATTACTGAGATTTTAACACAGGTTTCGTTAAAAAGGGCACAGTCCCTAATGTAAAGATAGACAGCGGAGTACACAATATGTCACGCATAATTTTCTGCCAGGTCCTGAAACGTGAGGCCGAGGGCCTGGATGCCCCGCCCTACCCCGGTGAGTTGGGTGAACGGATTTTTGACAACATCTCTCTGGAAGGCTGGCAGCAATGGCTGGAACGCCTCACCACCATCATCAATGAAAACCGCCTCAGCACGGCTGACCCGGGCAGTGTGGAACTGATTGAAAAGCACATGATCGGCTTCCTGTTCGGCGAGGGTGATTTCGGGCAATTACCCCAGGGCTTTGTTCCACCGGGCCAAAAGAAATAACTCCGCTATGACGCCCCTGGATGGTTACCCGCTGGAGGAGCTGAAACTGATCTATCGACTGTTGCACAACCAGCTACCCGAGCACATGGCCCTCATGGACAGCCAAATGCTGCATGACCTGCAAACCTACCTGCAGCAGCAGGCAAGCAAAGACGGTATCGATGTCTCTCTGCACGGTGAATGGGCGGCCTGGCTCAACAACCTGACTGCCTGAATTTCTGGGGCAATGGATCTGGACCGTAGTGTACTGAAATAATGAAATATTGTAGCGAGTGCGGGCAAGCTCTCAGTATCAAAGTTCCTGCAGGTGATAACCGACCACGCCATGTTTGCGATACCTGCCAAACCATTCATTATCTAAATCCAAAGATTGTTACTGGTACCCTCCCGGTTTGGGAAGATCAGGTCCTACTCTGTAAACGGGCTATCGAACCCCGTTACGGACTCTGGACCTTACCTGCTGGCTTCATGGAAACCGGCGAGACCACGGAGCAGGCCGCACAGCGGGAATCTGTTGAGGAAGCCAATGCCAATCTCGAAATCCAGCAGCTCTACACCGTAATCAACTTACCGCATATCGATCAGGTGTATATGTTGTATCGCGCCAGCCTGACTGATCTTGAGTTTCATGCCGGAGAAGAAAGTCTGGAAGTTAAACTGTTTCGGGAAGAGGAGATCCCCTGGCAAGCACTGGCCTTTCGGACCATTCACTTTACCCTGCAGCGCTTTTTTGAAGACCGGATTAAAGGCCATTTCCCGCTCCATACCCACACGATAATTGCGAATAATCGGGAATCCGTCAAAGTTGGTGATCCTGAATGACCGCCTTACTAATGAAGCTATATAGGTTGCCAATCCAGCCGTAACAACCACCATTCGTCGCCCCGTTTATTCCAACGCATCTGTACCCGATAGCGCCTGCCGCGCTCTGGCAGCCACTGGCTAGACCCCAGCAGCAAGGCTTCAAGCTGGACATCAGCCGTGTTGGACATCACATTGACATCCATGTCGAACAGAAATACCTGAATCTGCTTATTCTGGCGAAACTGAATAAACAACATCCGATTTATATCCTGAGGCAACAGACCTTCACGAGTCCGAAAATCATCATCAAGCCGTTGCATGATGGTATCTCGTTCATGCTGCTCAATCGCCTTTGCCAGGAGCTCAACACCCTGGCGAACCTGTGTTGCGTCATCAGTTGGAGAGGTACACGCTAACAGGCTAACGCCCAGCATCAGGCTGAACCACCCTCGACTAGCAATCCGATTGAGCAGCAGAATCAGGAAATTGTGAACCGAGTCGGAACTTTTCTGCGCCATTGATTTAAGTTAATAAGAAATATGCCGAAAATAAAGAATTACAGGTTACCTGAACATGGCCGTCGAATCCCATCAATTGTCTTCATTACTGACAAATCAACTGGAACGCCTGAACATTAACCGGTTGTTGCAACCGTTAATTAAGCGGGTACCAGTCCTGGCTAAAATCCTGGGCGCAATAGCAGCTCTCCCAGGATTAATTGTACTGTATGGCTTCCCCTTTACCGCTGCCATTCTGCTGATGCAATTGCCGCAACGCTTGAGCACTGCCGCAGCGATAATAGACTGGGTGTACTTTGCAATTAGCTTGCTCGTCATTCTGCTTTGCAGTTGGATGACATGGCTTATTATACGGACCCCTCTCATTCCGCCGCATGGTTTAGCTCTTGATCATACCTCAGCGCCGGCTTTACTCGACTTGATCGCTGAACTCGAAAACCACTATGGGCGGGCTTCTATCCATAGTGTTGTATTACGCAGTGATTTCGACATACAACTGGTACGCACACCGCGTTTCGGTTTACCTATGTTAACTAACAATACCCTGACTATCGGCTTGCCCCTGTTGTTAAGTCTGCCACCCTCACATTTCAAAGCCCTACTGGCGCGCCGCATCGGGCAAGCCAGTGGTAAACATAATCGCGTGAGTGGCTGGTTCTATCAACTCAAAGGCATCTGGCGGACTTACCGCGATAGCTATGCCCGCCAAAAAATTCCTGCTATCCGGATTCTAGGCATCTTCTTTAAATTATATGTCCCTTTCTACAACAGACTGGCACTTTTCGCCATACGCGAGGATGAACTGGAAGCCGACCGTTATGCACTGGAATTGGTTAATGATCGGGATATGGCCGGGGTAATGTCACAGAACATCATTACGAGGATGTTTCTGGAGCAGAAGTACTGGCCGAAAATCAAACAACTGGTGAGACGTGGTGGGGGGGCTAACTATGCACCGTTTCGCCAGATGTCTGACGTTGTTCAAAAAAGTCTTAACGCCGATGAAGCTCGCAACTCACTTATGGCTGCCATTAATGAACCGGATAAACTGAAAGCAACAATGCCATCGTTGAAGTTGCGGCTGGATAACATTGGTCATCAAAAAACCGGCTCACCCACACCATTAACTGAAATTGCTGCGACTGACTATATTGAAACAACAACCTTGAACAAGATCGTCGACAAGTTCGATCAACGCTGGCTCAAACAACAACGTGCTTCCATCCGAAACTAGGGAACCGACGAACCCTGACCGACTTGCCCGGAAAGTGGCGCTTGCTGACTATGCAGGAACCAACGGTCCATTACAATATGGCGGGTAAACCAACGGCTCTGCATTAACTGCCCAGCCAGCGCTTGCTTCAATCCAAGGGGCAATCGTTCCAGTAAACCGGCTTTGGGTTGGCGCTCCCCAAAGCGGGCAACCAGTTTTACATAATAAGGTTGCAGCCTGGTTTGCTGAAAATCACCCTCACAAGTACTAATGACCTGAGCAGCCAGCAAGGCGGATTCAACCGCTGGTCGAATGCCTTCGCCGCTTTGCGGGTAAGCCAGGCCGGCGGCATCACCAATCAACAATACGCCATCTTTAATGACCTCGCGAATTGCATGCGGATAAAGAAGATAGGCATGCCCGTGAAACTTATCCGGCGAGTCCGCGGGAATTTTACCCTGTTGCTTTAGAAACTGACAAAAATTCTGCACATGATCTGACAGCTTGTGGTTATCCTCCCGACCCAGGCCGATATTCAGGTAATCCCCTTTGCGAAAAACCCAGCCATACCCAATAAGATCAGGGGTAAAAAACAGCTCCGGAACTTGCGCAGCAACCTGGCATTCACTCAGTTGCGCCGGCGTCATTTGGAATTCAATTTCCTGTGCCGCCACAACCTGTTCATGGCGTCCCAGTTTCGCGCCAACGGCGCGTGCCACGGGACAAAAATGCCCACCGGCTCCGACTACCAGCCGGGCCTGGATGTCATCATTAACAAGCCAGCTATCGCCTTGCCAGACCATGGACTTGAAAGCCTGTCCCAATACCCGCTCAGCACCTGAACGCTGCAGCAAATAATCATCAAACTCACAGCGGCGAATACCATAACTGACAGGTTTGTCATGATAATGGGTTTCAACTTCCTTTTTACCTAACTGGCTGACGCGAAAGCCACTAATAGGCTGCAGAGTTCGCCCCTTGGCATAATCATCCAGGTTGATCTGTAATTCCTCCATCACCGCCGGTGTAACCCAACCTGCACAGACCTTGTCTCGCGGGAATGTTTGCTTATCTAGGATAGTCACAGCCAGGCCGCTGTCGCGCAGCGCCCAGGCCAGGGTAGAACCGGCTGGCCCGCCGCCAACTATCAGTATGTCAACCTGCTTCATGCTTGCCTCCTGCCGCGATCTCTTCACTATAGAGATAGGCCCGTGACCAGGGTAGCAGGTTGTTTCTCGCGCGGGTAAACACGACCTGGAATAACTGTAATTTACCGATGGTAAAGGCCGCTTCAGACCCTGCAAGGTACAAACGCCAGGCTCGAACAAAGGCCGGATCCATCATTTCCTCAACCACATCGACATGCTGGTCATATCGCTGCAACCAGTGTTCCAACGTCTTGGCATAATGCAGGCGCAGATTTTCCACATCCAGGACAGAGAACCGGTTAGGTTCAAAAATATCCATCATTTCCCTCAGGGTGGGAGGATAGGCTCCGGGGAAGATACGTTGTTCGATCCAGGCGTTCATCGAACCTGCCTTGTTACGACCGATAGTGTGAATCAGGCCGCGGCCACCGGGCTTTAAACAACGATTAATTACGTCGCCCAGGACCCTGTAATCTCGTCTACCAACATGTTCCAACATGCCGACCGAAACGAAAACATCATACTGCCCTTTGATGTTGCGGTAATCATCCTCAACATATTCGACCTGTTGAGATAGCCCTTCCTGTTCCGCCAATTCCCGCGCAAACTTCACCTGCTCATGCGAGATATTATAGGCCTTAACACTGACTCCATAATGCCTGGCCATAAAGCGGGCCAATCCACCCCAGCCACAGCCGGCTTCCACCACAGTATCTCCCGGCTGTAGTTGCAGTTTTCGGCAGACATGATGTAGCTTGGCAACCTGCGCCTCTTCAAGAGTAATCTCCGGGTCATAAAAATACGCGCAAGTGTACTGCATGACCTCTTTATCAAGCCACAATTCATAAAACGGATTGCCGATATCATAATGGTGATAAATATTGTCGCGTGCTTTGGACAGTGAGTTGGCAATCTTTCGATGCCCCCACCAGATAATAAAACGCCGCAACAATCCAACCTTGTCGGTATCCCGAAGCCTGGCGTAGATCACCTCCAGAAATTGGACCAAATCACCGCTAACTTCCACGCGCCCACTGCTATACAGATCGCCAAAGTGCAACTCGGGATCGAGAATCAGTTTTAACAATGCGGCCCGATCATGGATAGTGAGCTCGGCTGCTGGATCAGTACAAGAAGTGACTTCACGGCCATCCCAAAGACAAATGCTCAGTGGCGGATTACCCGCAACCTGTAACATTTTCTGAACCAACCATCGGTCCAGTCCAACGACCTGGGCAAATGGGTGACCCGCGACTAAGCCGCGCTTCCGGTTATCACGAATACCGATTTTATTTTTCTGGCTGAGCTTAGCATCGCGTCCCAACCCCCAGGCCAGGCGGCGACGTTGTTGCGTGGTTAATTCCTGTTGCTGCGTTACGGATTTATTATTCTGGTTCTCCTGCACACCCATATGCTGCCCCCTTCATTCCTGAAAATCGAATCCTGCTTGCAACTGTTATTCATTGATTTGGTGTTGCTGCAACCATATTATGCCAATCATAGCCGCATTACAAAACCGAATGGGCACATCCACCATGCCTCGCAACATCCTGAATTATATCGGATTATACCTGTTCGGCGGATTGCTGTTCAGCAGCCCAACCTGGGCAAACAACGATCCTGGCATCAGTGATTTTGCACTTTTTATCGAACATAGCGATATGGAATGGGTCTATCCCACAGTCGGTCGCGAAACCACTACCACGCGATTGCTCGCTGTCTGGCATGAAAACTTTGGTCAATATTTGAAAGGTGGCTTGCGTCTTGCCTATCTGGATGTCAGCCAGGCGACTAACCCCTTGCCATCAGGGCTAAATACTACCGGATATGGCCTGGGGTTCGATCTTCATACCGGCTTACTTGAACACCGCATGCTGCAACTGGATTTGCGTTTCTCATATGACTACCAGTCAACCCGGGGTAAAAGCCCCGACCAGGTCTCTGATTTCGTCTGGCATGCCGGTGAAATCGGTCTTGATATAATCGTGGCGCCAACTTCCCGGCTTTCCTTTCTGACCGGAGCCAGCCTCACATGGCTTGATGGTGAACAGCGCGTATCTGGCAATATTAACCAGACTACCCCCTTTGGCGAAGATGAGCCTTTTGGTTATTATGCCGGTCTGAGCCTGAAAACTGATGCCTCTGGCTCAATTGGGGTCAGGTATTACGGGGGATTTCGCCAGGGCGGGGAATTTATATTTCGGCGCCGCTTTTGACCCAATCTAAGTATTTTTTCCTACCCTTTGTGAGCTATTTCACAATATATTTACAATATATGAACTAAATTTTAGATGGGCCTACTGTGCATTAAATTTAGGCCGAATTATCTATTGAACAAGGCATACTTTAATTAATTAACCGACTCATAACCCCCTGAGCAAACAAGCATGGCAGCTGGCAACAATTCCGTCGACAAGAAAGTCCTGAAATCTCTAGATCCCTTTGAGAATCTGAGTACCGATATCCTTGATGAACTGGCGGCAAAGTCCAGCATAGAGGATATCCCGATCGGCCGCATCCTGTTTCGCCAGGGGGAGAAAGATAAACGCCTTATATATGTAATGAGTGGCCAGGTAGAAGTTACCGCTACCGGCAAAACCAAAGGCAAGCTGATCAAGGCCAAGACCGAAGAAGCCCGGCACCCAATCGAGTATACCCTGCCACGTCCGGGTACCGCCAAAACCAAGACCAGTTGCAAGATACTCTACGTCGATGGTGATTTGCTGGAATTCCTGACTCAAACAGATAATTCAGGGCTCATTGAGGTCGATGAACTCAGTATGGATAATGAGAGTTCCTGGATGTTACGCTTTTTACAGTCCCGTGCATTCCTGAAACTTCCCACGGAAAATATTCAAACCCTGTTGATGAAACTGGAAGAAGTGCCAGTCAAGAAAGGCGATACCATCATCAATCAGGGAGACAAGAATGACAATTACTATATTATCCGCAACGGTAGTTGTGCCGTAACACGTCGCCCTGCGCCCAAGGCCAAGGATGTACAAATTGCGACTCTGAAAGTCGGCGAAGGTTTTGGGGAAGAAGCCCTGATCACCGGTGGCGCACGCAATGCCTCCATCAGCATGCTGGAAGATGGCATGCTAATGCGTCTCGGCAAGAAAGACTTCATGTCCGATCTGGCCAAACCATTAATCAACCACATCGACGATAAAACCGCACTCGGCAAAATAGGCAACGGTAGTCTGCTGATCGATGTACGCACACATGATGAATTCAACAAACAAAAAGTGGAAGGTTCCGTGAACATTCCACTCAGCATGTTGCGACTAAAACTGGATGGCTTGAATGATAAACGGGATTACGTCCTGATCTGTGATAATGGCCTTCGAAGCTCTGCCGCAGCCTTCCTCCTCACCCAACATGGGCTTAACTGTTTTGCCCTTGAAGGTGGCCTGAACAAGAACAAGCTGGCCGTACCAGCCGCAAACCTGTCAACACCTGTTACTAACAAGACTGAAGACCGCAAGAGCATTGCCGCCAAGAAAACCCAACACGCTGCGGAAGCCAAGGCAGATAAAATTCAAAAAGAAGCCGCCACGGCGAAGCAGGAGGCAAAAAATCTGGCCCAGAAAGCTGCCAATGCCGAGGCCGCCAAGCGTAAAGCTGAAAACGAAATCAAGCGCCTTCAGCAAGAAGAAATCCGCAAACGTGAGGATGGTCTGAAAGCTGCCAAGCAACGCCAGCAAGATGCATCCCGGCACGCCAAACAGGCAGAAGAAAAGGCGGCTAAACTCAAGCTGCAAGCCAAGGCCGCCAAACGTCAAGCCGAGGAAGAACTGGCAAGACTTAAGGCTCAATCTGATTCCAATGCAAAGCGACAATCCGATCTCGATGGTGCCTTGAATCATGCCAAAGCGGTAGCTTCAGAAGCCGCCAAACAGGCAATAGAGGCCCGTAAACAAGCTGAAGCCCAGGCACGTGAGATCCGTCGTAAAGCACAGCAAGAAGCCGATCAACTTCGTAAGGAAATTGAACAGGCACGCTTGAAGTTAGAACAGCAAACGCAACAAGCTCATGCAAAACAAGCTCAACAACATCAGGCAACGCTGGCGGCTGTTCGTGAACAGGCTAAAAGTGAGGCCGAGCAGATCCGACAGGCGGCCATGAGTGAGGCGCAGCAATTGCGTGCCGAGATGGAAACTGCTCGTAAAGCGGTCGAGGCAAAAGCAGCCGAAATTGCCTCGAAGGAATATGAACAACAACAACGCCTGGTTGATGAAAACCGGCGACAGGCCGAGGAACTAAATCGGCTGAAGGCTGTTGAAGCGGAAAATGAAGCCGAACGTATCCGTCGTCAGGCAGTTGAAGAGGCTGAGCGCTTACGTGATGAGATCCAGTCTACCCGCCAACTGTTGGCATCCCAGGTTAATCTCGCACGAACTGAAGCTGAACAGCAGCGTAATACCGAGGCACAGCAGCGGAGACAGCAAGCCGTCCAAATTGTTAAGAAAAAGAAAGCCGAAGATATGCAGCGCAAGGCGGAAGCTATCAAGGCTAAACTGGAGAAAGCTGAAAAAGCCCGCCAGGAAGAGGAAGCCAATGATAAAGCAGCAGGTATGTCACTTACTGAGGCGACTCTGCGACGTAGCGGCAACCGTATTATTCTCGAAGGGGCTGAGGATATCTTCATTTTCAAAGAACCCACCATAAAACCGGAAGATGTTGAGAATGAAGAAGAAAGCGTTAATGAACTGATGGAAGAAGTAAACGAGTTACCTTCATTCAAAATTGAAACACCGGATGAAGAAGATTATATACCCATCACTAAATTGGAGCTTAATCAGACGATTATCCGTCAAACTGAGCAGCAAAGTAATGCCAACAAACAGCATAACCGTCAAATTCTCGCAATCGCGGCCAGTGTGATAATTGCGATCGGAATTGGCGTCAGCATGTTTATTCTGCAACCTGCTGAAAAGAATCCGGCCCTTGCCGCACGCCAGGCTGGAGATGGCAGACAAAAAGCCAGCATCAGCAAACCAAAGCTACCGGCTATTTCAGAAAGTGCGCGTCGCAAGCAGAAACAAAAGGTGATAGCAGAAGCAGAGAAACGACACAATTCTCTATTGGAAGAGTGGAAAAGAAAAATTACCGCTCTCGAAGAAGCTACGCTCGGTACATCTTCAAGCGAAACTGACTAGTCTTCAATCGGCAGAATAATGCCTCTTGAATTGCTTGATATTTGATTAACATATTGAAAAATCGCTGCGTAAATCGGCCAACCGCGTCCATCACTAACCACCACTGTCCAGGTGCCTGTCATAGTCGGATTTAAATCCTTCTGTGAATACACTCGCCAGCGCGACCCGCCAACTTCGAATTTCTTTTCCGTAACCAGCTTGCCCTCAAACTCCCAACGGTGGGTTATGGTCTGGCCCTGATAATTGCGCAGATCGGTATAGAAATACACCTGGCTGACCAAATTAGTTAGAATAACGACCTGATCCACCGGTTCGCGGTCAATGATATTTGTCGAGAATAATCCCCGGGCAACCCTTTGCTTGCCAGCCTGGGATTGGTCGCTCTGTGCCACCACATTAGAAATACTAGCAAAGCCCGTAAGACCCAGAATAACTATGGCAGTAAATGTGTATTTTTGAAAACGTTGCATATTACGCCTGTGGTTTACGTATCAGATATTCTCGGGTAATTTTAATAACGTTCCTGGTACGTAATCAACTAACCATCCTTGTAGTATGCCTTATCCTCTGACAAATGATGAGGGATAAAACTACATTCAACTCTAACTTAGATATGCGGTGAAAACCACCTCAATTAACGACAGTGTTATCCACGTCACCAATCTGAGTAAGTGATTCAACGATATTCGTGCTGTAGGTAACATTTCGTTTCACGTAAAAATGGTAGTACTACGACATTACTGGGGGATAACGGTGCCGGACAAATCTCATAAATGGCTCATTC
>JAHEIJ010000296.1 GCA_024639445.1 Gammaproteobacteria bacterium | reverse complement strand
CGAAAGCCTTGGGCGTCGAAGCGAGTCTCGATCACTTCACCGCCGTGCTCTGGAAAGCGTACAAAACGTAAACGATGGTATGCTCCAGGTTTGTAGATGAGTTCGGCGTCAAGGACGTTTGACATCTCGTCACCCGGGCCCAGTGCACGCAGCACGAACTCCAGTACCACCAGACAGATCAATGTAGAAATCAGGGTCGCGGAGATGTTCTTTAACATGTCATGTTATGTGTATCAGCGTGTATACTCAGAAATAGTCCATGATTATAGAATAACTTCCCCTTTAGCCGTACGAGATATACGGGGACAATACACCTACTTCTCCTTGGGGAGCTGCTTTTGCTTGTGCTAAAGGTCCGCAGTTGGCCGATCTCGGAAGCTCGAGCCGAAAGTAACTGAAATCCAAGCCGAGAGACCGCAGTCGACCCTAAATGGGCATTGTTAAACTGTAAAGAAACCTGAATCCTGTATGGATTGCTTTACACTTTCTTAGCTTGATTCAAGTCAACTTTATTCCTAATTAGTTGTATTACTGTGACATGCTCGAATTTGCATGAATATTGCATACGTTTTATTAGTTATTGATGTGCATCTAATGAAATCAATAGTTGCATAATAGGTGACAAATGAGGATAGTTATGAATTTATTGTCTCGTAACAGCATGATATATGTTTACGCTAACATTATATTGCTAGTGTTCGCTAACCAAGTGTTTGCTCTAGGCATCACACATACAAATGCATACAGCAACATCATAAACGCCACAGGTGTAAATACCGCACAGAACGTAATTTTCAGCCCTGAAAATGCCATCACGCCATTTAATCCTGCATTGGGCACATTGACCGATGTGGAGATCAGGATATATGGCGACATTGTCTATAGCGGTATTGCTGGTGCAAACTGGATTCCTGACGCACATGGAACTCCAATGCCTGTTCCTTATAGCCTGGATGCCGAATATAGTTTGGCTATAGATGGACTAGGCGGAGACTATTTCAGTCTGGATACACCTGTAAAAATAGAGAAGACATTTCCAATCCCTGGCAACTTGGGAGGGATTCCAATAGCCGGCATTTCCTCATTCAGCTTTACTTTCGATTATGATGAATTAATTAATCAGATTTTCTGGGGTCCGTATGATGCTAGCTGCTCCGGATGTAACGGATACACACCACCCTTATCTATGGCGGGAGGTCTCGATGGGTTTATTGACGATGGATTCTTGATCGATCAATTAAATTTCAACTATAGCCTATCCTTTACGCGCATCGGCCAAACTATTCCTTCTGTAACCTCACTGACTGCGACCAGTAACATTTTTATACAATCCTCATATATCTTTACCCCTGTGCCTGTACCTGCAGCCATCTGGCTATTTGGTTCTGGCATTATAGGTTTAGTCGGACTCGCTAAGCGTAAAGCTCGCACATAAGTACTGGTCATACATTATGCAATTCAGCCCCGCCACTGTGTGGGGTATTGATTGCCTGAAATTAATCGGGGACAGACCACGATTATTCATTATTCATAATAGAAATCGTGGTCTGTCCGCTATTATATTCCGTCCCCTATTATTTTCCGTTGAGGCCGTTATCGGCAGCGAAAACGAGTTTCAGAAACAGACTGTCATGTGTTGACGGGCGGAAGGCCAACTCTGGCTGAAAAGGCGCACCGGCCTTGCAGGTATCCTCACCGACAGCTGCTGGTACTGCAGCGCGCCTGACAGCAGGCCATTCAGTGATAGCTTTTCCGTTAACTCGTTCGCCTCAACAGAAATGAACAAACACAGAGTAACCAGGATCAATGATAGATAATACAAACATGCTCGCAACATGCAGGTAATTTCAGCTTGTAATTGCACTGCGTTCCGTCAACTTTTACACTCACACAGTGTCACTATATAACACCATGTCAGCTATTAAGTCGTCGCCTTCTCGCCCGCGCATGAGCCCGCAACCGATGCCCATGATCGGTAGTTCTGCGTGCACGCGTGCGGCAATTCTGAATGCGACGCTCCAATTTATCCGGTCACATCCGTTTCGCGACATGACCGTCAACTCGCTGATGGCTTCGGCAGGCCTTGGCCGCTCCGCGTTTTACCAGTATTTCAAAGATCTGCACGAGGTGATAAGGAACGAGCAAGTGATCTGATGAGACATTGTCACGGACAAGCCGTATGGTCTTGCTTCATCAGTCAAGTAAGCCTTTGTATCAGCACGCCTGGTGTCTTATTCCTGCTGCTTATCATCAATCCCATCGTGGCTTTCGCCGGACCCGCCATCGATATCGAGATAAAAGGGCTTGATCGCGCATACCGGAATAATGTGCTGTATTATCTTGATCTTGAGAAACGCAAGGACGACGAAAATTTAACCGTCACATGGCTCAAGCGCCTGCACGCCAAAGCACCAGATCAGATACGCGCCGCATTGGAACCCTTCGGCTACTACAATCCCGAAATTGAGGCCTCGTTGACCGAGAAAAACGGCAAGTGGTTTGCCGTCTACGTCGTGGATGTCGGCCCCCCCCTAACGATTTCCAAGGTCGATGTCGGCTTGATCGGAGCCGGTGCAAAGGAGTCTACTCTCCAACAAGCGGTAGCAGCATTTCCCCTCAGGGTGGGGGACGTACTCGACCACGAAAGCTACGAACAGGGCAAGAATGCGGTCATCGACGCGGTGTCCGGCGTGGGGTATGTCAAGGTCAAAGCCGAAAAGGCGCAGGTCAGGGTCGATAAAGAAACCAACCAGGCCGAGATCGAATTGACGATCGACACCGGGCCCCGTTACTACTTCGGTGAGGTCAGGATGCAGCAGGATTTTCTCGACAAGGACCTGGTCGAAGACTTTATAACGATAGAAAAGGGAAAGCCCTTTCTGAACGAAGAACTGCTGCGATTTCAACAGGGTCTTATGGCATCGGCTTACGCCTCTTCGGTAAAGATCGACCCCATGTTCGAAGAAGCCGTGGACAATCACGTCCCATTGGACGTTTCCATGGCGCCAAACAAGCGCCATCGTATCTCGATCGGTGCAGGTTATGATACTGACCGGGGACCGCGGGTCTCGGGGCGCTGGACGAATCGCCGCCTGAACCGACATGGTCATCACTCGGAGGTCATTGTTAAACTTGGAGCCACCCAGCGGGAACTCAGGGGCTCCTATTTCATCCCCGTGGTCAATACCCTAACAGATCGGTTTGCCACCTCGG
>JAHEIJ010000058.1:6362-10408 GCA_024639445.1 Gammaproteobacteria bacterium | reverse complement strand
CCCACCAGTATGAGGGTCTGATGAAAAAGGCCAATTTGAAGGGGCAGGGTGGAACCGGACTGTTGCGCTAGGTTTGACCAGGATTTTATTGGAGTAAGAGTAATGAAAGTTCGTGCATCTGTGAAGAAACTATGTCGCAACTGCAAGATCATTCGTCGCGACGGTGTGGTGCGGGTGATCTGTAAGGATCCGCGTCACAAACAGCGTCAAGGCTGAAAAAGATTGTCTGTTCAGTGCCTTAGCGCTGGAGGAGAATGGTATTTTCAGTTCAAAAGGCCTTGCTCAGGCAGGCCGTAGCACGTAGAATTGAGCGTTTTCGCGGGGCCACGTGCCCTGCGAGATCATTGTTTGATTGAATTTAGGGAGTGGCTAAATGGCCCGTATTGCTGGTATCAATATTCCGGTAAACAAGCATACCGATATTGCGCTGACATCGATTTACGGTATTGGCCGGACTCGCGCCCAGACTATCTGCGCGGCATCCGGTATCAAGCCCGATACCAAGATCAAGGATCTGGCTGAGAACGAGATTGAAGCGCTGCGTAACGAAGTCGCCAAATTTACAGTAGAAGGTGATTTGCGCCGCGAAGTGTCCATGAACATCAAACGACTGATGGATCTGGGCAGCTATCGGGGTATTCGTCATCGCCGTGGTTTGCCGCTGCGTGGCCAGCGCACCCGTACTAATGCTCGTACCCGCAAGGGTCCGCGTAAACCCATTAAGAGATAAACACAGGTTTTAAGTAACTATGGCAACCAAGTCATCTTCAGGTCGTACCCGTAAGAAAGTCAAAAGAGATGTTTCTGACGGTATCGCGCATGTTCATGCGTCGTTCAACAACACGATTGTAACGATTACCGATCGTCAGGGTAATGCACTGTGCTGGGCTACATCAGGTGGTTCTGGTTTCCGTGGTTCCCGTAAAAGTACCCCGTTTGCTGCCCAGGTTGCTGCTGAAAGAGCAGGTACCATGGCGCAGGAATACGGAATGAAGAATCTGGAAGTTTGTGTAAAAGGGCCTGGCCCGGGTCGCGAATCCGCGGTTCGTGCGCTGAATGCCAAAGGCTTCAAAATCACCAATATTTCTGACGTGACGCCCATTCCTCATAATGGTTGTCGCCCACCCAAGAAACGTCGCGTTTAAGCGGGAGAATTACCTTGGCTAGATACATCGGTCCCAAATGTCGTCAGTGTCGTCGTGAAGGCGAAAAGCTGTTTCTGAAAGGCGAAAAGTGCTTTAGCAGTAAGTGTGCGATGGAAAATCGTGCCTTCCCACCTGGTCAGCATGGTCAGTCACGTCGTGGTCGAATGTCTGATTATGCGACCCAGTTGCGTGAAAAGCAGAAGTTACGTCGTATTTATGGAATTCTGGAAAATCAGTTCCGTAACTATTATAAAAAGGCAGACAGCAAGAAGGGCTCAACCGGTGAAAACCTGTTGCAGTTACTTGAGTCTCGTCTTGATAACATCGTTTATCGCATGGGGTTTGGTGCTTCCCGCTCCGAAGCTCGCCAGTTGGTGCGTCACAAAGCGATCACTGTCAACGGTCGTAAACTCACCATTCCGTCTGCGCAAATCAAGCCGGGTGATGTTATTACAGTAAGTGAAAAGGCCGCAAAGCATTTGCGAATCAAAAGTTCAGCTGAATCCACTCAGCAGCGTGGTTTGGTTGACTGGGTTGATGTGAATGTCGACAAGCTTGAAGGTACTTACAAAAACGTACCTGAACGCAGTGATTTGCCGAGTGACATCAATGAAAACCTGGTTGTCGAGCTGTACTCGAAATAACCCGGTTATTGTTCATAGTCATTCACATTGTATTTTAGGAATAGTTGAGAGGGCACTAATTAATGCAGGCCTCAGTTACAGAATTTCTGTCTCCCCGGATTGTTGATATCCAGCAGATCAACGATACCCATGCAAAGGTAACCCTGGAACCCCTGGAGCGGGGTTTTGGTCATACCCTCGGTAATGCACTGCGGCGTATCCTGTTGTCTTCCATGTCAGGTTGCGCCATCGTTGAAGCAGAAATCGAAGGTGTCTTACATGAATACACCTCTATCGAAGGTGTTCAGGAAGACGTGGTTGATATCCTCTTGAACCTGAAGGGCGTTTCCCTTCTTATGGCTGGCGAAAGTGAAACCACCCTGACGCTGAACAAAAAAGGTCCGGGTCAGGTAACCGCCGGGGATATTACACTTGACCATAACGTCGAAGTGATAAATCCAGAGCATGTCATTGCCAATCTCACCAAGAATGGTGAACTGAACATGACACTGAAAATTGCCAAGGGTCGTGGTTACCAGCCGGCAACAATCCGTGCCAATGATGAAGACGAAGATCGTCCGATTGGTCGATTGCAACTGGATGCCAGCTTCAGCCCGGTTCAGCGTGTTGCCTATGTGGTGGACAGTGCCCGCGTCGAACAGCGTACCGATCTGGATAAGCTTATTATTGAGCTGGAAACGAATGGCACGATTGACCCCGAAGCGGCTATTCGTGTTGCGGCAACAATCCTGCAGGATCAGCTATCTGCCTTTGTTGACCTGCGTAGTAAGGAAGAAGCTGAACCGGAAGGTCAGGAACCGGATATTGATCCTATCCTGCTGCGTCCGGTCGATGATCTTGAGTTGACCGTGCGTTCCGCAAACTGCCTGAAAGCTGAGCAGATTTTCTACATCGGTGATCTGATTCAGCGTACCGAAGTGGAACTGTTGAAGACGCCAAACCTTGGCAAGAAGTCACTGACGGAAATCAAGGATGTCCTGGCTTCACGTGGCCTGTCGCTGGGTATGCGACTTGAAAACTGGCCGCCAGCCAGCCTGAAAGAGAAAAAAGAGGAAGGCATTCTTTAAGCGCCAACCTATTTGTAACGAAATCGAATTTTAAGGTAGAGAACCATGCGTCACCGTAAAAGTGGTCGTAAACTGAACCGCAACAGCAGCCATCGCAAAGCCATGTTTCGTAACATGTCAGCTTCGCTGTTTGAGCATGAAATGATTCGGACCACCTTGGCTAAGGCTAAGGAACTGCGTCGCAAGGCTGAGCCTCTGATTACCCTGGCCAAGGAAGACAGTGTTGCCAACCGCCGGCTGGCCTTTGCCCGCTTGCGTGACCGTGATGTGGTCACCAAACTGTTTAATGAACTGGGTCCACGTTATAAAGAACGTCCCGGTGGTTATTTGCGCGTCCTGAAATGTGGCTTCCGGCCTGGTGACAACGCCCCGATGGCGATCGTCGAACTGGTGGATCGTCCAATTATTGCCGAAGAAGTTCAGGAAGGTGCGACTAAAACCGCACAAGCGTAAGGCGAATAATTTAATAATATAAAAAAACCGGGCAATGCCCGGTTTTTTTATGAAAGGAAACAATCTAGACTTTTTCACATGATTGTACTCTTTACTGACTTTGGCTCGCGGGGACCTTATGTCGGTCAGATGAAAGCCGTGTTGGCACAGCAGGCGTCCGATCAGACGGTTATAGATTTGATGCACGATGCGCCAGTGTTCAATTCCCGTGCAGCGGCCTACTTATTGGCGTCCCTGGTTGCTTCCTTTCCAAAGGACACCGTGTTTCTCACGGTCGTTGACCCAGGCGTGGGTTCAGCCGAGCGACGCCCTTGTGTGCTGAAGGCAGACGGACGCTGGTATGTTGGGCCTGATAACGGTTTATTTAATGTCATTGCCAAGCAATCCATGGAATACACGGCCTGGGTGATCGACTGGCAACCTCAATCCTTATCCGACTCGTTCCACGGGCGTGACTTGTTTGCACCGATTGCCGCACAACTCGCATCTGGGCAGTTACCGGCAATGACGGCAACCAGCCTGATGCAAAATCCACTGGACTGGCCGGCCGAATTGGCGGAGGTTATTTATCTGGATTCATTTGGCAATGCCATGACGGGATTACATGGATCCCGCACAAGCAAGGATGCAGTGTTCATGTTAAATGGTAAAAAAATAAAATATGCACGTGTTTTTGCCGAGGCCGAAAAAGCTGCGCCTTTCTGGTATGTGAATTCAAATGGGCTGGTTGAGATCGC
>JAHEIJ010000058.1:0-6262 GCA_024639445.1 Gammaproteobacteria bacterium | reverse complement strand
TTGATCGGCGGGATGGCATTAAAGAAGTCAAAGGCTTCTTCCACGGTCATTTCCAGAACTTCATGGATATTTTTACCCTTGTATTTCACTTCCAGGGTTTCACGGTTATAGCGTTTGGCCTTGCAGACATCGCATGGAACATAGATGTCCGGCAGAAAATGCATTTCAACCTTGATCAGGCCGTCGCCCTGGCAGGCTTCGCAACGCCCGCCCTTTACATTAAAGCTGAACCGACCGGGATTATAACCACGGGTACGTGCTTCTGAAGTTCCGGAGAACAATTCCCGAATCGGTGTGAACAGTTGGGTGTAGGTCGCCGGGTTAGAACGGGGGGTGCGACCGATAGGGCTCTGATCAATATCGACGACCTTGTCGAATTGATCCAGCCCCAGGATGGCGTCGCAGTGGGCCGGGTCTTCGCTGCTGCGATTAATTTCCAGCGCCGCATGGCGGTAGAGCGTGTCGTTAATCAGGGTGGATTTGCCCGAACCGGATACCCCGGTGATGGCGGTCATCAGGCCGATGGGAATATCGACATTCACCGCCTGCAGATTGTTACCCGTTGCGCCCTGAATGGACAGCTGGCGTTCGGGGTCATTGGGGGTCCGGTGCATCGGCACGGGGATAGTTTTGCGGCCTGAGAGGTACTGGCCGGTGAGGGAGGCCGAATTGGTCAGGATTTCCTGCGGCGTCCCCTGGGCCACAATCTGGCCCCCGTGGACCCCAGCCCCTGGGCCGATATCGACCACATGGTCAGCACTGAGAATGGCCTCCTCATCGTGTTCGACCACGATCACCGTATTACCCAGATCCCGTAAGTAATTAAGGGTGTTTAGCAGACGCACATTGTCACGCTGATGCAGGCCAATAGAGGGTTCGTCCAGAATGTACATGACCCCCACCAGTCCGGCACCAATCTGGCTGGCCAGGCGAATGCGCTGTGCCTCGCCACCCGAGAGGGTATCAGCGCTGCGATCCAGGCTGAGGTACTCCAACCCCACATTGACCAGGAAATCCAGCCGTTGACCGATTTCCTTGACGATTTTGGCCGCAATTTCACCCCGCCGCCCCGGCAGCTTGAGTTCCGTAAAAAACGCCCGGGCCGTGTCGATTGCCATGGCGGAGATGGCGGGCAGTGTCTTGTCCAGAATATAGACATGGCGTGCGCCCCGATTCAGTCGGGTCCCCCCACAGTCGGGGCAGGATTGGTGACTCTGGTAGCGGGCCAGCTCTTCCCGTACCACGTTCGACTCCGTGTCCCGGTAGCGGCGCTGCATATTGGGAATGACCCCTTCGAAGGGCTGGAGTTTGCGGTATTCACCCCCGCGGTCGTTGAAATAGCTGAATTCAATCGCCTCTTCACCGGAACCGTACAGGATCAGTTGTTTAATGGTGTCCGGCAGCTCCATATACGGCATATCCATATCGAAGTCGTAGTGCTGCGCAAGAGAGGTAAGTAACTGATAATAATAAATATTTCGCCTGTCCCAACCGCGAATGGCGCCGGCATTCAGGCCCACTTCCGGGTGAATTACCACCCGTTCCGGATCAAAAAATTGCCGTACCCCCAGGCCGTCACAGGTGGGGCAGGCGCCGGCCGGGTTATTGAAGGAGAACAGGCGCGGTTCCAACTCGCTGAGTGAGTACCCACATACCGGGCAGGCATAGCGTGCCGAGAAGACAATGTCGTCCCGTTTTGCTCGTGGCTCCTCATCGTTCATCCAGGCAATGCGGGCCAGTCCATCAGACAATTTGAGTGCGGTTTCAAATGAATCCGCCAGACGTGACTGAATATCCGCCCGTACCTTGAACCGGTCCACCACCGCCTCAATCGTGTGTTTGCGGCGCTTGTCCAGCTTGGGGACTTGGTCCAGTTCACTGACCTTGCCGTCCACCCGGGCGCGGACAAATCCCTCGGCGCGCAGCATATCGAAAACCTGTTCATGTTCCCCTTTGCGACCCTCGATCAACGGTGCCAGCAGCATCAGTTTGCTGCCCTCGGGCAAGGCCAGAACATGGTCTACCATCTGGCTCACGGTCTGGGCATCCAATGGCGTATCGTGGTCCGGACAACGTGGCTCGCCAGCGCGAGCAAACAACAGGCGCAGGTAATCGTATATTTCGGTGATGGTACCGACGGTCGAGCGTGGATTGTGGGACGTGGACTTCTGCTCAATGGAAATGGCCGGGGACAGACCCTCAATATGATCAACGTCCGGCTTTTCCATGACCGCGAGAAACTGGCGTGCATAAGCCGAGAGGGACTCCACATAACGGCGTTGACCTTCGGCATAAATCGTATCGAAAGCCAGTGAAGACTTGCCCGAGCCAGACAGACCCGTGATCACAATCAATTTATCGCGAGGCAGATCGAGGTCAATGTTCTGCAGGTTGTGGGTTCGAGCCCCACGGATGTGGATAGTGTCCATGAATTATTTCCGCGTAGCAAAGCAACCCATAACTATACGCCCATCCCGGGGTGATGGGCAAAGCGATCACAGCGCAATATTAGAACTGCGTTCAGTTATCGGTACTACCAGAAGAAGGGAAAAAAACCGCTGGATTAGAGGTTATTCGTGGCCCAGTTTACCGCCTGGGTACGGTTGGAAACATCGAGCTTTTTGTAAATATGATAAATATGGGTCTTGATGGTGTGCACACTCAGGCTGAGTTGATCAGCGATGTCAGTATTCTTGGCGCCAGTGGAAAGCAGATTCAGGATCTCCATTTCCCGCACCGTCAACAGGTCATGTTCACGGTTCAAAAATGCCTGAGAAGTATGGGGTTTCTGGTTAATCAGGTAGCGGGCAATCACGCGCCGTGGGAACCACAGGTCACCGTTGAAAATTGCCATCACACCTTTGGTCAGGTGGTCGGGGCTGGAATCCACATAGAAAATGCCATGGATTTCAGGCGGTGCCGCCAGTTTCTCCAGCCGGCTGTCATGTTCGGCATTGAAGAAGGCATACAAAAGTTGCTGCTTGCCGGATTTACGGCACTGCAACAGCAAATCCAGGGCTTCCCCGGGTTTCTCCTCAGTCGCATCGATCAAAACCAGTCCGGTTTTGACATTGTATTTGAGCGTGGGGGATTGGCCGAATCGGCAATCGGTGATGTGGCAGCGGCCATCGGTGGTGGCTTCAAGATGGGCAGCCAATTTCTCGTAAGCCCCGGGTCGTGAGCCCACGATATTTATCCAGCGTCCTGCTAACATGAACATCCTCGTCTAAAAAACAATTTCTCCAAGCACATTCCTTCTCATTGCCTTTGTTGGCGGACAAGAACCAGGAAATGGGCCATCCGTGCCTCTGTGTCTCAATCAGACAGTATCTATTAGTAATTGGAAACTATCACTAAATATAAGTAGATTTGATTGAGCCGACAAGCAATATTTTAAAAAATACTACTATATCCTTATTACTATTGTAGTAGGTTACAGTCCATTTTCACGCCAGATTTGCACATTTCTTCACAGTTCTGAACCTGTTACCATGCTGCGCCCTATATAAAAGGTATGGTTTCTGTCCAGGTAAAACATGCAGCCGGATTCAATGACAACCAGTGAGCGCCGGGCGGCGTTCTCGCTTGCAGGCATTTTTATGACCCGCATGCTTGGCGTGTTCCTGATCTTGCCGGTGTTTACGCAGTTTGCCCAAGAGTACAACGGTTACACCGCCACGCTCGCCGGTATCGCCCTGGGGATCTACGGGCTCACCCAGGCCCTGTTTCAAATTCCATTGGGGATGCTCTCGGATCGAATCGGCCGTAAGCCGGTGATTATTGGGGGTTTACTGGTATTTGCGCTGGGCAGTGTTGTCGCGGCAATGGCGACGAGTGTTGAAGGCGTCATTCTGGGGCGCGCCCTGCAGGGTGCCGGGGCGGTGGCCAGCGCCGTCATGGCGTTGGCGGCAGACCTGACCCGTGAGGAGCATCGCATCAAGGTCATGGCCTTCATTGGCGTGAGTATTGGGCTGTCGTTTGCCGCCGCCATGGTGTTGGGACCGGTCCTGGCCGGATGGTTTGGCCTGGCGGGTATTTTCTGGACCATCGCCCTGCTGGCGCTAGGGGGAATCGGCATCACCCTGTTTTTCGTCCCTCGGCCCACGGTTTGTCGTTTCCACCGCGATACGGAAGTGGAGGTGGACTGGTTTCGCTATGCGGTGCGAGATCCGCAGTTACTGCGGGTCGATGTCGGTATTTTCAGCCTGCACGCGATGCTGATTTCGACCTTCATGGTGGTGCCATTGCTGCTGCACGATACTGCGGGGCTGAATATCAGCCAGCATTGGCAGGTGTACCTGCCGGTGTTATTTCTGTCCATGCTCATGATCGTTCCATTTATTCTCCTGGCGGAGAAAAAACGCATGATTAAGCAAATACTTAGTGGTGCCGTGGTGGTGTTGATGCTGACGGAGCTGGGTCTGGCCGGTCTGAACGGGACTATGGCGGGCATGGTGATCATGCTATTGTTGTTTTTTGCGGCGTTTAATTTGCTTGAGGCCATGTTGCCCTCGCTGGTGGCCAAGCTGGCCCCGGCAGCCCACAAAGGCACCGCCATGGGGGTGTATGCCAGCTCGCAGTTTTTCGGCATCTTTGTCGGCGGACTGACGGGAGGCTGGCTGATGCAACATTACGGCCTGCAGAGTGTATTTCTGTTTAACGCCGCGCTGGCCAGCCTGTGGTTGCTGTTGATTGTCACCATGCGCAAGCCGCGTTATCTCAGCAACCAGTTACTGAATGTGGGATCGCTGGATGAAGCCGGCGCGGATCAACTGGCACTCGAGTTAAGCCGTATTGTCGGCGTGGCTGAGGCCACCGTGATCGCAACGGATGGGGTGGCCTACCTGAAAGTGGACAAGCATAAGCTGGACAGCGACGCTTTACTGGCGTATTCGGTCGCTGAAAGTGCAGCCTGAATTTTATTAAAGAGCAAACAAGTACCTAACGAAAGGGGAGAGAGAATATGGCAAGGGGTGTTAACAAAGTTATTCTGATTGGTAATCTTGGTCGGGATCCGGAAGTCCGCTATTCACCCAATGGGGGTGCAATCGCCAATATTACCCTTGCTACCAGTGAATCATGGAAAGACAAGAATACCGGCGAGCAGGTGGACAAGACTGAATGGCACCGCGTGGTATTTTTCCGTCGCCTGGCGGAGATCGTCGGCGAGTACCTGAAGAAAGGATCCAAGGTTTATATCGAAGGCAAACTGCAAACGCGCAAGTGGCAGGACAAGGAAGGCAATGATCGTTACACCACGGAAGTCGTGGCCAATGAAATGCAAATGCTGGATTCCCGCGGCGGTAGTACGAGTTACAACCAGGATGAAGCACCGGCGGCACAGCCCGCGACGCAGGAACCCGCCCCAGCCGGGGATTTTGATGACGATATACCCTTTTAGAATTTACCTGATGTTTTGTATATCTAAACCCCTCAAGAGAGTATCTTGCAGGGGTTTTTTATTGGAGTGTGACCCCTTGTAGTGCAGTACTCATTTGTTATTATTTTGGGGTATCAGTTGTATCTGGTTTCATTCGTCAATGGGGTTCGACAATAATTATTTTTAAACTTTAAGATGATTTCCAGATTGATCCGGGTTTTAATTATTTCATTAATTCATTCTGACATTTTTGCAAGGTAAACAGTATGAGCAATGTGTCGAAATCAATTTTGTTACTGGTTGTTCTGGTTCAGGGTTGTGCCTCGATACCTCCGCGCAATCCTTTGCCGGTGGAAAGCGGGAATCAAGCGCAGATTCCAGGTATACCACAAGCGAGGTATTGGGGTGATATGGCACCGCCATATGCTGATGCCTGGTTAACCACTTCCAAAACCGAGATCCGCCAGCGATATTCAGGAATTTATGGTAAACAACATTATTACCTGGCCATCTCCGGTGGTGGGGCAAATGGCGCATTTGGTGCGGGCCTGCTGGTAGGCTGGAGTGCCGCCGGGACACGGCCACAATTTACCATGGTTACCGGAATCAGTACCGGAGCATTGACCGCGCCGTTTGCCTTTTTGGGTTCTGACTATGATGACAAACTCAAGGAGGTTTATACCCGTTATTCCACCAAAGACATGCTGACAAAAAACAGTAAGCTCAAGACCTTGACCGGTGATTCAATCGCCGACACGGCACCACTTCGTGCCATGATTGCCCGCTACATTGATGATGAGGTGGTGCAAGCTATTGCGCAAGAGTATCGTAAAGGGCGGGTGTTAAATATTGGTACCACAAACCTGGATGCGCAGCGGCCGG
>JAHEIJ010000057.1 GCA_024639445.1 Gammaproteobacteria bacterium | reverse complement strand
CAGGCAGTTCTTTGTGCAGGACTCACCTGGGTAGGCAATACCAACAGTTGTTTGCTGGCGCCAAACAGGCGTCCTAATGAGCTTGGCGTTTCAGCGGGATCCAGTAAGCGAAACACGTCGTAGTCAGGGTCCAGGGTGACGGCTTGCGGACGCTGAGGAAAATCCAGGCTGATAATATTGCGCCGAGCCGTTAAGTTAATAATACTGCGTGTCGGTATTTCAGCATCCGTTAGCTCCACGACAATGGGGACGTGTAAAGTATATGGCGGAGCTGCCTGTTCCTGATGTACTTCCAGTTTCAAGCGATAACCGCTCGCGGTTTCGTTGACTCGTACCTTTCCCAGTGACAATTTGGGAGCGCCGGTTCGGTTTAGCCATTGCGCTATAAAAGACTCGTAAGCCTCTTTATCACCCTCATATAGAGTACGGATAACATCCCGGTAGCTGGCTGTCTGAAACTGATAGCGCTGCCAGAGTTGCTTGATACGTTGGTTGAAGGCTTCATCACCGGCTTGTTGTCGCAACATATGAAACACCATTAGTGACTTGCTGTAACCTACGGCCTGGCTGGCATCGCTATGTCGTGACCGGAACTGGGAAAGGGGGAAATCGCGTCCTTGTGCGGCAAAATTGGCATAGCGTTCGAGCGCCTTGCGCCGGTAGGCGGCGTCCTGGCCACGCTGCTCACTGTCCTGGTGATCCGACAGGTAGGCAGTCAGTCCTTCGCTCCAGTTACCAGCCGTGTAATCGATATAGACGCCGTTTCCCCACCAGTTGTGGACAATCTCATGCGGCAATGAGGTGTGCAGAATGAAAGGCAGACGAATAACGCGGGAGCCGAGTAGTGTAAAAGAGGGCATGCCGTAGCCGGTTTGCCAACGGTTCTCCACTATCGCAAACTTGGCGTACGGATAGGGGCCGATGAGATCACTGTAGAATCGAATGTATTGCGCGCTGGCCTTTAGATAATTATGGGCCAGCTTCGCATCCGCTTCACGCAAATATATCACCAACTCGATGTCGTCTTGCATTTGTTGGTAGCGGGTAAAAAGCCCCCCAAGCAGATAAATTTCATCCTGTTGATGGGGCATGGTAAAGCGAAAGTCGCCATTAAGGCTTTCACGCTTACCCTGACTGATGATTTCCCAGCCTGGTGGCGCTTCTACCTGCAGGTTAAACGTCATCCCGGGGTGGGTTTTGAATTGAGGAAACCAGGCACTGGCGCTATCAAGATAAATGCTATCTTTCGACAAGATATATTCAGGCATTCCGAATTGATCCTGTGCCTTGTCAGTCGTTATCTTGCCTTGATAGCTAAGTTTGACTCTACGGTTCTTGGGTAGATTGGTAAGGCGATAGTATTTTAAGTCGCCATGGGCAGACTTGCCTATTGTTTTGAGTTCGGCGTCCTGGACAGTAACGATCAAACTGCTGCGCAAGGCAAATTCTATATTTCTGGACGAATCCATCGGCAGTTGGATTTGGTCGCTAACAATTATCCGTGACTGAGCGGGTTCCAGCTTTACTTTTAAATCGTGATGGACGGTATCAGCCCATAGTACAGGAGCCGTGAACAGGCCAATAATCAGAAGCAGTATAAGATAGCTGAAGTGAGTTAAGTGTAACCGGTTTTTGCAGAAGCTCATATTTCAGAATCACCTGTGAGTTATTGCGTAATAAGATACAAATAAATGAAGATTAGTTCAAAATAAACGCGATCGTTATCGCCGATTGCGCAGGGTTGTTTAGTATAAGTGAGTCACAGAAATCGTTTTATTGTGACTTCGTCGTATTGCAGAGTGTTAATATGTAACTATAAATTAGTATAAATCCCGCTATAGTGAATATAATCAATAACAATATACGAAGAATAATATGAATTCGATAATCACAGCTGATCAAACCTGGGAGTTATGGACTATCCTGCTGATAGCCGTGTTGGTGGGTTTCTGGTCACAAAAGACCCGCATCGGGGCACGATATTCAGCGGCGGTGGTGACCATGCTGATCACTTTCACGCTCTCCAATCTGGGTGTTATTCCAACCGCCTCACCGGTTTATAGTCAGATATGGAACTACCTGGTGCCATTGGCGATCCCGTTGTTATTGTTTCAAACCAATTTCATGCGAATTTTGCACGAGAGTGGCGCCACGTTGATTGCATTTGCGCTAGGCGTCGTCGGGGTCATTGCGGGGACCTTTATCGCCTACTTGCTGGTGCCGATGGGTGACGCGGATTGGCAACTGGCGGGTATGTTCAGTGCTAATTATATTGGTGATACACTCAATTACTACACCACGGCAAAAACGTTGGATATGCGAACCTCCAGTGTGTTAAGCGCTGGTGTTGCCGCTATCAATCTAATGATGATTCTGTATTTGCTGGTCTTGTTTACCTTGCCATCGTTGTACAAATTACGGCGCTATTTCGCTGAACGTACTGAGCCCAACCGGTTTGGTAATACCGAACAGGTGTTACTGCGTGAAACCCAACGAGGTGGTCGCCACAGCCTGCCGTCCCTGACCATGGCGCTTGCGTTAAGTGCCGCGTTGTGTGCCGTCAGTTTCCAGATTTCGGCCTGGCTTGGCTGGCCCGGTATGGCTATTCTGATTATTACGGCATTATCAGTACTGCTGACCACTGCTATGCCCAATACCATGGTCAAACTGGAAAGCACTAATGAACTCGGCATGGTGATCATGCAACTATTGTTTGCCACCATCGGTGCCAGTGCGCATGTGGGGAATATGTTGGATGCGGGACCTCTGTTGTTTGTCTATGCCGGTATTATTTTCCTGGTTCACCTGTTGTTTATTGTAGTTGGCGGAAAGTTCATGAAGCTCAGTCTGCCTGATATCGTGATTGCCTCAAATGCCAGTTTGGGAAATCCGGTAACCTCTATTGCCATGGCCGCAGCGCGCCGCTGGAGCAATCTTATGTTACCTGCGGTAATTTGTGGCTCCCTCGGCTATGTCATTGCCACGTTCATTGGTACAATGATTGGTAGTATTCTAAAGTAGCGATTAAACCAAGATCTACATTTGATCGGCTCAGATATTTTCAGCGATTTACCTTGAAATGTTATGTTTAGCTTCCTTCGTAGCTGGTTAAACCGGCGCATTATCCAACGCTCCACCATAACACCATCGCAATGGGGTGAGGCCTATGCCAGGCTGCCAATACTGAAAGGCTTAACAGAAGAAGAACAACAAAGGCTACGAGAATTAGCCATCCTGTTTTTGGATAAAAAAGTACTTGAGGGTGCGCATGGTCTGAAAATTTCGCAAGCCATGGCATTAATCATTGCACTTCAAGCCTGTTTGCCCATATTGAACCTGGGCCTGGAAGATTATAACGGTTGGGTTTCGGTGATAGTCTATCCCGCGACGTTTTATCCAAAGCGTGTAGTCACCGATGAATATGGTGTAGTCCATCACGTGGAATCAAATCTGGCCGGCGAGTCCTGGCAACGTGGTCCGGTGATACTCGCGTGGGATGAATCCGAGCAGGCAGGGATTATTGACGGCCAAAACCTGGTAATTCACGAATTCGCCCATAAACTTGATATGCAAAATGGTGAAGCGAATGGTTATCCACCGTTACATAGCGGGATGGAACCATCAGCATGGTCCAGGGCATTCACAGCGGGTTATGCTGATTTTCAACAAAAGTGTGGTGATGGGGAGTCGAATGGTATTAATTGTTACGGCGCCAGTTCACCGGCGGAATATTTCGCCGTTTTCAGTGAAGTATTTTTTGAACGGCCGGATATTTTACGCAAATACTACAAGGATATTTATGAGCAACTACGGCAATATTATCGCCAGGATCCCCTTGCGCGATTGAGTCAGTAAAATATTAACCCGCTTAATTATTAAAAGGGTCAGGGTGAATTTTTAACTCACTCCGACCCTTTTTAATATGTGTAAGCTTAGTGATTTTTGGGTTTAGCAGGAAACCAGAAAGGCTTACTCATCACGCAGCTGATCCATGCAGCTGCCATTTAAACCAGGCTACCGATCGCGATGAAATTATAAACAGGCTCAGTGGCCTTGCGCTCCTGAATTGAACTGTACTCTCCTGTCAGGATTAAATAGACGGAAAGTGCAAAAACAATAAATGCAAATAGAATGTTAAGCCTTAATAGGCCGCGTACACGCAATGCCTTGTCAACAGGAAGTAACTTCATTAAATGGTTCTCCAAAAATCCAAAATTCATGTGGCGCCTAATGTAGGGTTGTGGTCGGGATTGGTCATTGATTTAGATCAAGGGAGAAAATGGCAGAGTAAGGTTTTTTGGCGTTGATTTTAGATTATTTAATAGGCTGTCACTGTGAACTATTTATTCATTAACCAAACTAATGTGTATTAATAATGTTACAAGAGTGTTGAAATATGGTCATGCGCTTAACTATTACCATGCTGCTAGCGTGGTTATTTTCCGTTGCTGCCTTTGCCGATACAGCTAATGAACCGAAACTTGAATCGGTGGTGCTTGGCGGTGGTTGTTTCTGGTGTATCGAAGCCGATTATGAAAAACTCGATGGCGTCGTGGATGTGATATCGGGTTATGCCGGTGGGCATGTTAAGAATCCGACTTACAAAGAGGTTTCCGCCGGCGGTAGCGGTCATATTGAAGTGGTTAAAGTGACCTATGATGCTAACAAGATCAATTATTCACAGATACTCGATTACTTCTGGCGCCATGTCGATCCAACCCGAGATGATGGTCAGTTTTGCGATCGAGGTCCGCAATATCGTCCTGCTATTTTTTACCAGGATGCGACACAAAAGAAACTGGCATTAGCATCGACAAAACAAATTGAGCAGAGCAAGCCTTTTGCGCAACCTCTTAAAGTAGAGTTGATTCAGGCCAGTACGTTCTATCCGGCGGAAGACTATCACCAGGATTACTACAAGAAAAACCCGGTTCGTTACAATTTTTATCGCTTCAATTGCGGTCGTGATGCGCGGGTCGAACAACTCTGGGGCGAAAGCAAGAAGTAATTGAAGTAATATTAAGACCACAGGGTAATTTCAGGTTAATTACTCTGTGGTGGTATGTGGTTGATTGGCGCGCCCGGAGAGATTACGGATTACATCCCTGTAATCCGCCCTGCGGGCCGCACTTCGTGCGTTCAAATTTGTTCCTGACAAATTTGTCAAACTACCCGACCAGGGTCGGGAGTTCTCATCTCATGGTCGAATAAATAAAAAACCCACACAAGGTGGGCTTTGTTGTTTATGGCGCGCCCGGAGAGATTCGAACTCCCGACCAACTGGTTCGAAGCCAGTTACTCTATCCAGCTGAGCTACGGGCGCAATAGATATAAGCAGGTGCGCATTATATCAGAATAACCTGGTAATGTTCGATTAGTAATAATCACAAAAGCTAGCGTACATTGGCAAAAAATTTCCGGGCGGGTATAGGCAGATGTAGTGTGTGACTGGTAAGTATCAGGAAAACACGCCAGAAACTCAGCCAAATTCCTTGTTGCTCAAACTTTCTGGAATCAGTGATGACATAGCTATCCAGAATTACCGGTTTAGTCACCTTGACAAGTTGTTCGCAAAACAGGACGTCTTCCATAACAGACTCATCCGGGAACATTCCCAGTTTATTAAACAGGTCCCGGCGTACAAACATGACTTGATCACCATAAATAATACGGGTCCAGCGACAACGAATATTATCCAGCCATGAGATCAGGCGTAAACTCCAGGCCCGACCTGAGAAAAGATGTTTGAATCCACCCGCCTGTACTTGAGGCGAAAGGTGTTCAATAGTTAACAAGGCATCTTTGGGTAAAAGCGTATCAGCATGAAGAAACAGCACCCATTCACCATTAGCCTGCTGCGCGCCGGCATTCATCTGGCTGGCCCGGCCGGTGGCAGCGGTCAGTAATTGAATGCGACCATCCTGGCCGGCAATGTCCAGGGTGTTATCCGTGCTGCCCCCATCAACAACAATGACCTCAAACTCGCCCGTTTGAGAAAAAACATGTTGCAAGGTCGCAGGCAGGGCGCGCGCTTCATTCAGTACAGGAATGATTATGGAAATCATGACTGGTTGGCGTGTTAAGGCGTCCATGCCCTTGTGAATGTTAGTTTGATGCGGTCTCGCGCTTACCAATAGGCCAGCAGGCGATCTTTCTCAATCTTGTGTTCAAAACGGCGTAGCGGACGCTTTCCCTTGGCAATACATTCCCCACTTTCGATATCGAAGGCCCACTCATGCTTGGGACAGGTGAGGGTCTTGCCTTCGAGGGAGAGGGGGATATTGGTCTCCTGATGGGGGCAGCGGCTATCATACACTGCGATATCATCGCCTTTGCGGTAGGTGAACAGGTTGCGCCCATCGACCTCGAAACAGTCTGCTTTATCCTGAGGAATATCCGCCACGGCGGCCACATCGTGCCAGTCGGGCTTGGCGTCCAGGTTTTCGGGTCTGAATTCCGGGATATCCATTTCCAACAGGATCTCGGCAGCCCAGACGATCTTGGCCAGGCCGAGAACCGGGAAAGACATCAGCAGGGCGTCGATTACCTCGTTCGGGCTGGCGCCGTTTCGCAGTGCCCGGGTCAGGTACTGGCGAAAACCGCCCTCGGTTTGTACCGCGACCTTGGTAATCACGGATATCAGGTCCCGTGTGCGGGTGTCCAGGTGACTGCCTGACTTCTTCAGGAATGAGAAGTAGTCCGTCATGGCATCGGGACGGGCCTTGATTAGATAGTTCAGTGCATCACTCATTACTGTTACTCCACTTGGAAGGAATTATTCCGCTCTGATTAGAAAGTCCGTAATTTAGCGCATTGGGAACAGAAAAAGCAGTATCACATTGGAGATAAACACTGAAAATTGAGTCAGAGATCAATTGTTTCGAATATAATGCCTGAAAGTAATCCTTTGATCCTATTCCCCTATTGACCATGAGCGAATCTAAATTTGTTCCAACCTTTTCCACCTCAGAGGCTACCGAGGCTGCATTTTATGCGGCCTTTACAAACTGTGATTTACAGGCAATGGATGTGGTGTGGGCGGATGCCGGGGTGATCTGTATTCATCCCGGTTCCATGGCGTTGGTGGGACGTGAGGTGGTGATGCGAAGCTGGTCCAACATCCTTACGGGTGCCGAGCCTCCAACCCTCAAGGTCGAAGTACTCAGTCGCATTGTGCGTGATGATCTGGCGGTGCATCTAGTGGAGGAACATATCACACCGGTGACTGGTTCTCATGAACCGACTTCGATAGTGTTGGCAACGAATGTTTATTGTCTGGAAACGGACGGTTGGCGGTTACTGGAACATCATGCGTCCGTGCCCCGACCAAGACAAACTACACACTAATCCCAATATAAATAATAACCCTATGATTGAAACGCTTGAGTCTCCTTACATACACGCAGCCACGGCCGATAATTTTACCTCGCTCGTGCTTGATAACTCGAATCTGGGACCGGTACTTGTCAATTTCTGGTCACAAAAAGCCGGGCCTTGTTTGCGCCAGTATCCCATTTTGGACAAGATGATTCATCAGTATGAGGGACGCGTATTACTCGTCAACATCGACACGGAAAGTGATCATAAAATTTCGAGGGAATACGGTATTACTAGTGTACCGACACTAAAACTTTTTCGTGATGGGCGAGTCGTTCAGACCTGGCATGGATTTCAGTCAGAAGAAGATTTAGCTAAAGTCCTGGATATCTATGTCGCCCGTGATTCGGATCAAACCCTGGCGCAAGCGATTCATCTGTATTCGAACGGTAAGTCAACTGAGGCTTATGAAATGATTGCAGAGGCGATAGTCAACGACCCGGTTAATCCACGCTTGCCGCTTGCGATGTGCAAATTGCTGAAGCACGAAGAACGTTTTTCGGAAGCCTTGAAGCTGATTGATACTTTGCCGGATCAAATACGAAAAACCCAGGAGATCGATCAACTTTATGATTTGCTGAGTTTTCATCTGGATGTCGACCCGTCTAATGATATGAATGAAATAATCAAAAGAATTGAATCATTTCCAGGTGATATTGCTGCGATGCAACAACTTGTTGCCTGGTATGTGATCCATCAAGACTATGAGAAGGCGTTAAATGTACTTGTAAAAATGATGGACCTTGATCACAGTTTTGATGATAGTTATGCGCAAAAAGCAATGCTTAAGATTTTTAATATATTAGGAACTGAACATAGTCTGGTGGCGGAATTCCGACCCAACTTGAAACGCTATAAACATTAATTTTAACCGCCTGAATTGTAAGGAAATAGTATCGTCATGCTAACATTCTACAAGCAGCTGAAAAAATCGAGAACAGCGTCACGGTGTTAAGTCACAAAATAACGCACAGTTTCTATCAAGAACCGGCAGGGAGGCTAAACTGAATATAGGTCATACCGTAGGGTGCGCCTTATGCCAGCAACAAATATAAAACCTGCAGAACGTAAATATGAGTTCGAGCAGCAGTTAACCAATGCGATCAACCAGCGCCGCCGGCTTCGATTCCGTTATGAGTATGATGTGCATTACCGGGTATTTGATCCTTATATATTGTTTAAGGATGAAAAGGGAAGGTACATCGTAGGGGGAATTCGAATCAAGGACGAAAGCAAGCCGATTAAAAAACCGGCAGCTTGCAAGTATGAAGTTGGCTTGATTACAGACATACAGATGTCGGAAAACAACTTTATCGCTGATCCTCGCTTCAAATCTGTCAATTCCAAATATGCCACTCTGGACATACTCTGCGCGATTGATCGCTAAATTTTGTTAGGCTGATAATTTCGGGCTCGGCTCCATTGCCGGGCCCTTCTCATTTCCGTCTACAGGATTTGGAACATTGTTATATCTTATTCAGACGCCATATTGATCTTTACGACATCCCGCATTACACGTACTCTAAGATAATAAAGCTGAAATCATGATTGTTATTTCAACTAACAATCCAGCACTACTACTTTCTGAGGGTGACAACATGATAGATGACCTCAAGGGAGATGAATCCTGGAGAATGTTTCGCATCATCAGTGAGTTTACCGAGGGATTCGATAAGCTCTCTGATATTGGATTCTCCGTTTCAGTTTTTGGTTCAGCACGATTTGGGCCGGAAAATCCTTATTACCAGAAGGCGAAAACTATCTCCAAAGGACTGGCCAAGGCTGGCTTTACTGTGATTACCGGCGGCGGACCGGGCATTATGGAGGCGGGGAATAAAGGGGCGGTGTTAGAAAATGGTAAATCGGTAGGTTTAAATATCGAGCTGCCTTTTGAACAAGTACCCAATACCTATCAGAATCTCTCCCTGCAATATCGGTATTTTTTTGCACGCAAGGTAATGTTCGTGAAGTATTCGATGGGATATGTCTGCATGCCAGGTGGTTTTGGCACCATGGATGAATTATTCGAGGCACTCACCCTAATACAAACCCATAAGATCTATACGATACCACTGGTGTTGTTTGGCAGTGATTATTATAAAGGTTTACTGGATTGGTTACGCGGCACAATGGCAAAATCTGGCGCGATTGACAAAGGGGATATGAATATCATCACTGTTACGGATGATGTCGACGAAGTCATTGCTGTTATGGTCAAACACAGAGAGGACAAGAAGAAATTGATCGCCGCAGCTGGAGTAAAAGCAAGGTCAGATAAGACATAAAGAACATACGTTTAACGTAAGTGGAATAAATGAGGGGGTAGGGAGCTTGAGGAAAAATTCAGTAAGCCTGTTTATGCCACTTAACCCTCGAATACCAGCAAGATCTCTTTTAAGCCGCTGTCCAGAATTGCCTCTGATGGTACCTGGAGTACCGCAATAATAACTGCGGTGAAGGTGATATAGGCAAACACGCCATAAATCAGGATTAAAAACAAATCGTTCCGCAATAAGCTGTCGATTAACTTTTTCATAGTGGCAAACATATTAGCAACGACTAATAAACTAATCTACTTAGGTCATTGATCTATCTCAATAAAAAGACCGATTCCATGATGTGTGTTGGTGGCTAATGCATTGATGAATAAGTAATCCATAAAATAAGTATATTTTAATAGGCCTGTTGTAATTGTGGATTAAAACGGATATTAAGTCTTTAGCAGTATAAATAGTTATTAGAGCTATAAACCAACTATTAGGTTGCCTGCTAAAAAAACCGTTTTAGCTATAACAATAATCCCGGAGGAGGGTATAACGATGGTGTACACCAAAAAATCACCCGCGTTGCTCATCATAGGTCTGATCATGCTGGCTATCTGGTATCTTGCCGATAGCGGCATGATGACACCCTATCTTGATCATCTAGCGATGGGTAAAAAATACAAGTACTTGCCGGAACTTACGTCAATACCATTGTATTTCGGTATTGTCTCTGTCGTGGTAGGCGTCTGGCAGTTGTTCGGTACGCATAAAGAGGGGAATGCACCCTTGCTGCATCTGCTGCTGGACAATGGCTATGTCCC
>JAHEIJ010000056.1 GCA_024639445.1 Gammaproteobacteria bacterium | reverse complement strand
CTCGTGTCAGTGTCAAAGTCATCAAACAATGAGGCAGGTGGGCCTACCACTCCTTGCATACGTACTTCTTCCATCAATTCCGCCGGAATTTCACCTATAAAACGTGACGGCCTGGAGTAACTTTCTTCACCATAAAGACGTCGTTTTTCTGCGTAACACAGCGTAAGCTGCTCCATCGCACGAGTCATGCCAACATAACACAAACGGCGTTCTTCCTCTAAACGATTTGCATCCTCACTTGACAAGCGGTGTGGGAACAATCCTTCTTCCATGCCACACATAAATACCTGCCTAAATTCCAACCCCTTGGCGGAATGCAAGGTCATAAGCTGTACGCAGTCATCCCATTCGTTCGCCTGCTGCTCTCCCGCTTCCAACGCAGCATGTGCCAGGAAGGCTGACAATTCATTCATGCCCTCAGTTAATTCGTTATCTTCTATAACAAATGAACGACCCGCGCTTATCAGTTCCTCAAGGTTTTCAATGCGCGCGCGCCCTTTTTCACCTTTTTCCTTTTCATAATGCGTGAGCAAACCACTGTTATGCATGGTATGTTCGATTTGTTCCTGCAATGATAGGTCTTGTGTCGCAAGCGCTAACTCATCGATCAAACTGACAAAGTTGCTTAATGCCGTGATGGCACGTGCTGGCAAGCTTTTTTCATCAATCAACCGCTGCATTGCGGTCCATAGCGATACGCCCGTAGCGCGCGCTTCTTCGCGTACGGCATCCATGGTGCGATTTCCAAGGCCGCGCGTTGGTACGTTATATACTCGTTCCAACGAGGCAGCGTCGTGCCGGTTGGCTATTAACCGTAAGTACGCCAATGCATCCTTGATTTCCTGGCGCTCGAAGAAGCGTAATCCACCGTAGACCCGGTATGGCATGGCATGATGCAATAATGCTTCTTCCAAGACCCGTGACTGGGCATTAGATCGATACAATAAGGCACATTCGCTGCGTGTTCCCCCTTGCTCGATCCAGCTTTGAATATGCTCTATCACATAATTCGCTTCATCCAGTTCATTGAATGCACTATAGAGACGAATCAACGCGCCCTCATGATCAGTGGTCCACAGGTTTTTTCCCAATCGGTCGCTATTTTTGGCAATCAAGGCATTTGCCGCCGCCAGAATATTGCCAGTGGAGCGATAGTTCTGTTCCAGCCGAAAAACCTGTGCATTGCTAAAGTCCTTGGAAAACTGATGAATATTCTCAACCCGCGCCCCACGCCAGCCATAAATGGACTGATCATCATCACCCACAGCGAAAACATATCCACTTTGACCGGCCAGCATACGCACCCAGGCATACTGAATCGTGTTGGTATCCTGGAATTCATCCACTAGGATGTGTTGAAAGCGTTGCTGGTAATGACGTAGCAATTCCGGATGCTGGAGCCACAGTTCATGGGCACGCAACAACAACTCGGCAAAATCCACGACTCCGTTGCGCCGACACATGGCCTCATAGGCCTGATATATTTCAATCATGTGGCGTAAATAAACATCGTTGTGATGTTGTAGATGTTCTGGTCGCTGTCCCTCGTCTTTACGGGCGTTGATATACCACTGTACTTCACGGGGTGACCACTGGGTCTCATCCAGGCCCATCTCACGAATCAAACGACGTATTGCTCGTTGCTGATCCTCGCTGTCCATGATTTGAAATCCCTGAGGCAGTTTCGCCTCTTTCCAGTGGGCCCTCAACAAACGATGGGCAATGCCATGAAAGGTCCCGACCCATAGACCGCTGGCGGGAATACCTAATAACTGTTCAATTCGGCCGCGCATTTCTCCGGCAGCCTTGTTGGTAAAGGTAACTGCCAGTACCCCGTAGGGTGAGACGCCTTCCGCTGCCAGCAGCCAGGCAATGCGATGCACCAGCACGCGGGTTTTACCGCTTCCGGCACCAGCCAGCACCAGCACATTACCGGCGGGGGCGCATACCGCTTGCCGTTGGGCGTCATTCAGGGGGTCGAGAATCTGCGAAACATCCATGGGCATATTCTACCAGATGCGTAGAGCTAGCTTGAAATCTGAATATCCCCTCAGCATCATAGGTTTATGACAGTAAACAATGTTATAAATAGTACATACTCTGTATAACAATCAGCCCAAAAATACCGTTCTGAGTAATTTTACAGAGCCGAGCCTAACAAAAGGGTGAGCTATGCCAGGTAAAAACCCGGATACCCAAAAAAAGCTTCAACTCTTGCGTCAACACTACGCTGAGAAGCTGCCCGATAGAATTACCGCCCTCGAACAACAGTGGCTGGCGCTGAACCTGGATGATCCACAATCAACACCATACGAAAATCTGATTCGTGAATTCCATTCCCTGGCGGGATCCGGTTCCAGCTACGGCTTTCCACAAGTTACCGTTCTGTCGCGTGATATTGAGAAAATCCTCCTTGATGCTAAATCCACTACCGATCAAAACTCTGAACATGTAAAAAGCGAGATCAATACTAAACTGTCCAGCCTGAAACTGGCTGCCACTGTCAGGCCAGACGAAACTTCAGAGTAGGAAACCTGTTTCGCAACTTTATTAGCACTATGGTTACCATCCTCATCCTCATCCTGATGCTATTGACTCAACACACGTCAGATCTGAAGCCTGTATTGCCTGGCGCAAGGCTTCAATGGCACGAGGCCGGGGAAAACTTTTACGCCACGCCAGGGCAACTGTCCGGTAGGGTGCGGGTGCTACGAACCGCTTAATACTCAATAACCGTTGTGCATATCTATCTACCCCGGCTGCCGTGCAGGGTAAGACAGTAATGCCCATACCTGTGGCCACCATATGACGAATTGTCTCCAGTGAACTACCTTCCAGGGTTCTGCTGATACTTCCTTCTGCTTCTGACCGATGTCCACAGGCTGGACAAATATCAACAACTTGATCCCGAAAGCAATGTCCCGCGCCCAACATCAATACGGTTTCATCGGCAAGCTCGACGGTATTTATGCTGTTTCGTTCATGCCAGGGATGCGACGCCGGCATAACAATCACGAAGGGCTCCTTGTATATCGGCAAAGTCACGATACCGGGTTCATCAAAAGGCAAGGCAATCACTATCACATCCAGTTCGCCTTGTCGCAGCTTCTCACTTAATCTGGCCGTATAGTTTTCTTCAACTATCAACGCCATCTGCGACACCTGATCATGCAGAATAGGGATAATGTGCGGGAATAAATAGGGACCAATAGTATAGATCGCACCTACCCGCAGCGGGGTCGACAATTGATCCTTGCCTTCCATCGCGAGTTGGCGTATTTGTTCAACTTGCTCGAGCACCCGCTGCGCCTGCTCCACCACCTGTTTACCGATCGGGGTAAGCTGAGCTTCTGCTTTACGTCGCTCAAATAGCTGGACTTTCAACTCATCTTCCAGCTTCTTGATCGCAACACTGAGTGTCGGCTGACTGACATGACAAGACTGTGCGGCACGGCCGAAATGCCGCTCGCGCGCCAGGGCAATAATGTATCGTAGTTCCGTTAGCGTCATATTCCCATCCTAACAGGCTTATAATGGCAGTCTCTATTGAATTCTAATGCTAATGAATCGATGCGCTTACTACTACGAGATTTCTACTTTCTTACTCTTTGGCTGGCATTGCCTGCGAGCCTGATGGCACAACAATCTCTCAATATTGACAGCAAGGATGTAACTCTGACTGCCGATGTTTATTCAGCCAAAGGCACTATGCTCTATCTCTGGCTGCCGCCTGAGGGCGGTTTTCAAGCCGCGCACCACAACACGGCAGAGGCCATGAATTCTCTTGGTATCGAAGTATGGCTCGTCGATTTGTTTGAAGGTCGATTTCTACCACCGGTTGCTAGTAGCCTGGAAAAAATACCGTCAACTGATGTTAGCGTTCTGCTTGGCAGGGCACAACAAACTGGCAAGCATATAATTCTTATCAGTTCCGGGCGCGGTACATTTCCGCTCCTGCGTGGTGCACACCACTGGCAACAAACACACCCCGAACCAGGCTCAATTAACGGGATCATCCTGCTTAGCCCACAGTTCTATATCGAAACACCTGATCCCGGCGAAGCGGCTAAACTGCATCCCATTGTAAGCCACAGCAACCTGCCCATATTTATTCTTCAACCAAAACTTTCACCCTGGTTCTGGAAACTGGATCAGACAGTTCCGGCCTTGCAACAGGCCGGCAGCGATGTTTATGTTCGAACTCTTCCCGATGTACGCGATCGGTTTTACTACCGCCCGGACGCCAGCCCGAAAGAACAGGCGTTGACTGATAATCTGGCGCAGATGCTAAATCAGGCTGGTCAGCTGTTGCTAAGCACACCTGCCAAACTTCGCCCGGTAAGCAATACAAACAAACCTGCTCTACCGGTGGCAACCGCGAAAAAGGACCACCTACTCAAGCCTTTTCGTGGCAATCCCAGGCCACCAACATTGATACTTAAGGATATAGATGCCACGCAGCAAAATTTAGTGAGCTATCATGGGCGAGTTGTGCTGGTCAATTTCTGGGCCACCTGGTGTCCACCCTGTGTGCATGAAATGCCCTCCATGCAACGCCTGGCTGACAGGCTTGGCCCCGACCAATTTACCATTCTGGCTGTGAATATGGCGGAAGAAGAAGAAACGATTAAAACGTTCTTGAAAAACAAGGTAAATGTAAATTTTCCAATCTTGCTTGATCAAGATGGCGCAGCACTAAAACGCTGGGGCGTATTTGCTTTCCCCACCAGCTATGTAATCGATAAAAAAGGTAATATCAGATATGCGCTGTTTGGAAGCGTTGAATGGGATAGTCCTGAGATACTAAAGATTTTCTCAGAATTATTACAGGAATCCTGAAACACGATTGTAGGAAATATTTATCCGTCTTGAATTCTAGACCCAATCCTTTGCCAGCAGGTACTTTTCATATAACTCAGCTTCAGGCGTTCCTGCTTCCGGCTGCCAGTTATAACGCCATTTTACCAATGGCGGCATGGACATCAGGATAGACTCAGTACGCCCACCTGTTTGCAATCCAAACAGGGTGCCCCGGTCATATACCAGGTTGAATTCCACATAACGACCGCGTCGGTAAAGCTGAAAGTCCCGTTCACGCTCACCATATGGCGTGTCTTTGCGCCGGCTGACTATCGGTTGATAGGCATCAATATAGTGATTACCTACGCTTTGCATGAAGGCAAAACATTTATCAAACCCCCATTCATTCAGATCATCAAAAAACAGTCCACCCACGCCACGTGGTTCATCCCGATGTTTAAGAAAGAAATAGTCATCACACCATTTTTTGTAACGTTGAAACACTTCCTTTCCAAAAGGTTCACATGCCTGCCTGGCAGTCATGTGCCAGTGCCTCACGTCCTGCTCAAATCCATAATACGGAGTCAGATCAAAACCGCCACCAAACCACCACACCGGCTCAGCACTCTCTTTCTCCGCAATAAAGAAACGCACATTTGCATGTGACGTGGGAATATAGGGATTCAGCGGGTGGATGACAAGGGATACCCCCATGGCCTGAAAACTTCGTCCCGCCAACTCAGGGCGATGCGCCGTTGCCGATGCCGGCAAGCCAGCACCATAAACATGAGAGAAGTTAATCCCGGCACTTTCAAATACCGCGCCATCCGCCAGGACCCGGCTGCGGCCACCACCACCTTCTTCACGCTGCCAGGCATCCTCTTGGAAGATTCCATTTCCATCTTCCAGCTCAAGTGCTTCACAGATGGAATCCTGCAGATGCATTAAATACTGTTTTACGCTATCAACATCCACATTGCTCATAAGATAATCTCGTTAAAAGACTTGAGGCCAGAGCAAGAATGATTTTTACCTGGCAGTTTATTAAACTTCTCGAATTGCGAACTCAGTGCTATCAGTACTACTAGTTTAACTTTAAACCGTCTTACATCCAGATAATAAAAAGCCGCCTCCAGCACCTGGCCGAGGGCGGCTTTTTTCAGATTCAATATTTTTTGCCTATAGCGTTATTACATTGCCGATTAACACTTCACACCAATATCAAATAGCGTGCTGGATATGGTGGCTTGATTAAAACCGGCGGAAATAACCGATGCTGGCCGAGTCCAGGTTATAACTGAGACCGTTTTCATCGTAATCACCGTAACGCACATATTCAAAATTGAGACCATTAATACCATCGCCAATTAAGTCAATGCCAACACCATAAGAAGCACCATCATAGGTGTCGTGTGCTATGTCGCCACTACTGTCAGCCGTCAATTTCCAGGCGGAATACCCCGCAAGCCCGTATACATTGACACGTTTGACATCGCCAAACGGTATGTTGAGTTTCACCATGGCATTGCCCAGATAATTTATCTCCAGCTTCTCTCCGGGCGAATCTTCATCTTTGTTGCTTCTCATAGCCCGTACCTCTACCGACAGAATCCTGCCGAGTTCCAGGCCGAGCCGACCTGTGAAATTGGTTGGATCATACTTAAAGCTCTCACCTGTCGGGATCTCACCCTTAACCTGCGCTTGACCAAACATTACGCCCCAATACAAGAAGGCGTCATCAGCGGCTACCGTCAAGGGAGCGGTGAGCAGCAAAACGAAAATTATTCCCAGCTTACGCATACAAAACCCCATTGTTATTTTTTAACTTCGAATTATTAAATCTTTGATTTGGCTGAATTGAGCCAGATAAAACATGGCACATGTCAGTAACCCAGCCTGTCACTTCCTCTTCTCACTAACGATTCCAGAACACTTAATGTCCATAAGAATAGACACTTACGTCAACTTTGTCACCTAAAATATTAAAAAACAATCTCAACTACCCTAACTTCCAGAAGGGACCATGACCCAAGATTCAGGCTAAAAATGACCGGCTTCGTCACAACCCACCACCTGTAATAACCACTCGATACAGAAATTACAACATCACTAGATAAATCAATAATTTACGGTATAGAGCATAAATCACATCAGGTTCATCGCAAAATACTGCCGGAGACTGCATCACGAATCTGGCTCGGCTTGGCGTGACCACCAACCTCACCCTCAAGCACATAATCAAGCTGATCTCCGAACTGCGCCCGTACCTGTTCGGCATTTCGTGCAGGTGGATTTCCGCTCAAATTGGCGCTGGTAGACACCAGGGCACCTCCAAATGCCCGGCAAAGCTGGGCAGCCAGGGGGTGATCCGTCACACGAATGGCAATTGTCACATGCTCTCCCCGCAACCAGGTTGAAACCTCGGGTTTTGCCGGCCACAGCCATGTAACAGCCCCGGGCCAGGTTGCGAGAACCCGCTCTTTTAAAGAGCCCTCTATCTCGGCCAGAAAGGGGGCCAGCTGGTCAAAGTCTGCCGCAATAAGGATTAAACCCTTATCCCGATCCCGTTGCTTGAGTTCCAATAATTTCTGAACAGCTCGATGATTTGCGGGATCACAGCCTAAGCCATATACAGCCTCTGTCGGATAGGCGATCACGCCACCTTGCTGCAGGACATGAACGGCTTCTTTGATCTGATTTGATAACATGCCGGTTGAGTCAACCACGGAACCCAAAAACGATCTTTAGATAAAAAACCGTTCAGGATTCGGATTCGGCTTCTTCTACTGCCTCAGCCTGTTCAACAAAATCGCAATCCTTTTGTGGGCACACTTTCTCAGTGCCACGCCGCTTGGTGGTTTTAAGCGTCAACATGGGCCAATCGCATTTCGGGCAGGCTTCACCAAGTGGCAGGTTCCAGACAGCATATTTACAATCCGGGTAACGCTGGCAGGAAAAAAAGATTTTTCCATTGCGCGATTTACGCTTGAGCATATTACCCTGTTTGCATTCGGGGCATTGCACACCGGTATCTTCCGGTTTTTCCAACGGTTCAATGTAACGACAATCCGGATAACCGCTGCAACCGATGAACTTGCCATAACGCCCGTGTCGTATAATTAAATCGGAATTACATTCAGGGCACTTGCGTCCTTCAATCACTTCCGGTTCAGCATTGGCATCCTCACCGACATTGCGGGTGTAATCACACTCCGGGTAGTTATTACAGCCAACAAAGCGACCACGTCGCCCCAAACGAATGGCTAAATTTCCACCACACTTTGGACATTTCTCATCAAGCTGTTCATGTGTCACGTCCTTGCGATCAACGCTCTTGTCCTTGTCATCAACCAGCTTCTTGAAGGGCTTCCAGAATGCCTGCATGGTTTTTTTCCAATCCATTTCACCCCGAGAGATAGCATCCAGATCATCTTCCAAATGAGCAGTAAAATCGTAGTCCACATACTGGGTAAAATGCTCGGTCAGGAATTTGTTGACAATACGACCTACGTCGGTCGGGATGAAACGCTTTTTATCCATCTCCACATATTCACGTGATTGCAGGGTGGAAATGATGGATGCATAGGTCGAAGGACGACCAATTCCATGCTCTTCCAGCGCCTTCACCAAACTAGCTTCAGAATAACGGGGCGGTGGCTCGGTAAAATGTTGTTCTGGCAGGATCTTTAACAACTTTACAGTGTCACCTTCCTGCAGTGGTGGCAACAGTCTATCTTTATCATCCTTGGCCTTACTATCATCGACACTCTCCTGGTACACCGCCATGAACCCAGGAGAAACGAGGGTAGAACCATTCGCGCGAAAGATATTACCCGGGCCAGCTTCGAGGTCGACAGCCACTGTATCCATGGTAGCGTGAATCATCTGACAAGCAACGGTTCGCTTCCAGATTAATTCGTATAAACGAGACTGATCCTTGCTCAAGTGCGACTTAATCGCGGCAGGCTCATGGTTGACCGATGTAGGGCGAACTGCTTCGTGAGCTTCCTGGGCATTCTTGGCTTTGGTTTTGAAAATACGCGGTTCTTTCGGCAGATTATCTGCACCATATTTGTCTTTGATAAACGTACGGATTTCATCCAGCGCTTCTTGTGCCAAACTCACTGAGTCGGTGCGCATATAAGTGATCAGACCAACGGTTTCCCCTCCAATATCAATCCCTTCATACAATTGCTGCGCGATGCTCATGGTCTTTTTGGCAGTAAATCCCAGCTTACGCGAAGCCTCTTGCTGCAAGGTGGAAGTGGTAAATGGTGCGGTTGGATTACGCTTACGTTTTTTCTTGTCTACTTTTTTAACAATCAGCTTGCCTTCAGCGGCATCGTTCAATGCTAGCTCAGCATCGCGGGCTTTCTTTTCATTGTTAATGCTAAACTGACTGAGCTTATTACCCTTCAGCTGAGACAGTTTGGCAGTAAACTCCTGCTTGTCACTTTCCACCTCAGCTTCGATAGTCCAATATTCACGAGGTTTGAAGTTTTCAATCTCGATTTCACGCTCTACTATCAAGCGCAATGCCGGGCTCTGCACCCGTCCGGCTGATAAACCGCGGCGGATCTTTTTCCACAGTAGGGGCGACAGATTAAACCCAACCAGAAAATCCAGGGCACGCCGGGCTAATTGCGCATGAATCAAGTCACTAGATAGCTCACGTGGATTTGATACGGCTTCATTAACGGCCCGCTTGGTGATTTCATTGAAAGCAACACGGCCTACCTGCTTATCCACAAGTAAGTCGCGCTCCTTTAGAATTTCATACAAGTGCCAGGAGATGGCTTCACCTTCGCGATCCGGGTCAGTTGCGAGATAAAGGTTATCCGCTTTCTTTAATGCCTTGGCAATGGCATCGACATGCTTTTCATTTTTCTCGATCAACTGATATGTCATATCGAAATCACGCGCCGGATCCACTGCACCTTCTTTAGGCAACAAATCACGCACATGCCCATAGGAAGCCAACACACTATAGCCCTTGCCAAGATATTTTTTAATCGTCTTGGCTTTTGCCGGGGACTCTACGATGACCAGACTCTTCGTCATCTACTTACCTTTATTCAATATCCATAAATGCAAATGCCCGCAATTGGCGGGCACTGTTTAAATAATGTGCTTAACCAGCTCAATGAACAATTACCGGAGCCTCTTCAAACACCAGATCCTCCATCCAGGCATATGCGCCCTCGTGACCTGGCTGGTTGAATAACACCATCAGCACTACCCACTTTAACTGTTCAAGATCAATGTCTTCCGAATCCAGCGCCATGACCCGGTCAATAACCATTTCACGCGTACTGTGGTCCAGTACCCCGCATTGTTCCAGAAACATCAGAAAGCCGCGACTATCCAGATCCAGCTTGTCCTGCTCTTCACTGGTATACAAGCGTACTGATGTGGTATTACCCGTCGCGAGACCATCAGGAGGGTCCTGTAAATTTGCCAGGCCTTCTAACCAGTCAAAGGCTTTGGCAATCTCGACCTGCTGAAAACCAGCTTCCTGCAATTCTACTCTGAGTGATTCTTCATCAGTATCGAATTCTATTTCATCATTCATGTAGTTTTCAAACAGGTACATCAGCACGTCGAGTACATTTTCTTTCATGTTTTCCTACCCCTCAACAGGTCTGACAATAATGGCCACTTGATGTGGA
>JAHEIJ010000295.1 GCA_024639445.1 Gammaproteobacteria bacterium | reverse complement strand
TTCTTTTAGGAATAAAAGAGCCAATTGAGTTAGTAAGCAAGGACCCTTATCAAATGTATAGCGATCTTTGCAGTGTTACACATAAGCGGCATGATCCATGTGTTATTGATGTATTTCTTTCAGCTGTATGGTACATGAAAGGTGGGCCACCTAAAAAATGGTGGGAGTTTACAAAAGAACGTAAGATGAAATTGGGTAATAAATAATACATTCTAACAACAAAAAATGGGGTCACGACTACCGCGTCTGGCACTTCCTACGCTACTCTGAGGTCGCATTAAGTATTTCCTGCCCCTGGATTCCATTCAGGAATTATTAAGGAGTCCTTGCTATTACTCAATTTGCCCTGAGCACTACGCTGCTTGTTATAGGTAAATTAATTTTAATATAAGAAGGCTTGAATATTAAAAATTAAAGATTCAGCTTGCTCAAAAATAAAATTTGTTTAATTACTGCAGAAATAACAGTTAACTTATAAGTATTAATACGTATAGACAAATTGGCAGTTAGATCATGAACTAGATTAAGAGCCAGATTCGACTGCTTTTATTGTTTAGAGCAGCGTAGAATTAATTGGGTGGTAGTGGTTATCACTTTTTTAAGCTTATCCATCATATTTATTTAATTAAGGATATTTATTCAATCATTGACCTACATCAAATTGTGTCACTGTTGCCTAGTGTTATAAGTATTCACATGAAATGCTATGGACTGCAATGGCCATAGCAAACAACACATGCGTGATGCGGTATTTGTTGTCCCTCACAGTTGTAACTAACTTATGATTGGTGTCTTATCTGTCTTGTTGGCGTTCGCCAATCAAATATATTGATAAGATCTATTGTATTGTAGATTAGTACTGAATATATGCGGAGGTGTATCATGAAAATACGAAACAATATTTTTCATCCATTACGCTATATTTCGATAACTATGGTGTTTATTTTTGGATTAATCACAATCATCGCCAGTGGTGGAGACGGGGATGACGGCGGCACCAATAATGGATTGCTTTCAGGGGACTATCACTGGAATACAGTGGAAATTGAGTGGGACCACATGAATATAAGATGGTCCGATATGTTTGCTGATGGTCAAGGCACTATCACTGTTGTCGGTCAAACAATTGATTACCAAATTTCGGCAGCAGACCGAACGCTATCTATTCTGATGCCGACTGGATCCACCGCTGAGGATGAATTTGGTATCGTATCGAGCGATGGTGATGTGGCGATCATTACCGACGCACAGCTGGTTGATCCTAATGATCAGCGCGATGTAGAAACTCATATCCTTATCAGGAAGTCGACCAATAATATTATGACGCCGGCCAGGATGAGCGGTGAATTTATTATCAGCCAGATCGGGCAAAATGCTTCAGGTTATTATACCAGCCAGGTCGGGGTGGTGTTGCTAAGTGGCGGCACCGGCACATGGGAAATACTGAATCATACACAACCCGCTGAGGTCGGCCTTACTGGGACCCTTATTTTCAGCGTCGCAACAGATGGTGTATTCACCCTGGATAACGGCTCCGGTTCTGATACGGGTATCATCGCTCCGGATACAAACGTGTTTGTCATGACTGATGGCGATATGCTTGATGGGGATGGTGAACAGGTATTCTCGATCGGCGTCAGAAAGTCCGCATCCGCACCGGTGTTTTCTTCGGACAATTATCAGCTTCATTTCTTTGGAAATGATTATTCGAATGCCTACCCAATCGGTCCCCAGTTTGCTGCACGGTGGAATGCTGTTGAGGATGCAGTGAATTTAAAATTCGACGCCACTGCTATTGTCGACTCACGCGGCATATCGTCTGGGACGCCGGTTTCCATCTCTCATACTGCGGTTGCGACTGATGGCACATTTGTTGCTGAGGGTACGGATCTCGGCATTGTCTCACCCGATGGTAAATACTTTGCCATTGTCGAGACTGACCAAACTGATGATTTCGAGATGAAGATTGGATTTGCCATTGATTAGGCAACACGCATGGCGTTATGTGCGAAGATAAACGGAAGTTATTAAATAATCAAACAGGGGGTTTCGAAATAAAAAACCGGGTTAGAGAGTAATAGTTTCTAAATATAAGTTGTTCTGAATATTAGCAGTAATTTCTCTCTGGCCCGGTTTGTTGAGAAAAAGGGGACAGATTTATTTTTGTCTAAGAGAAGACTGCGCTCTGAACCCTATTTACCCGGTTGTACAAGTTATAGAATTTGCGCATTCGAGTGATATCTGACCCCAATTATTCTTGTCGTTCTTATCAATCTTTTGGTGATTGCTGTAAAAATTGCGGGCTTAGCAGGCGCTTCAAAGTCTCGATGTAGTTCTCGAATTCCCGGCTGCCGATTTCGGTCAGACAGTACAAGGTTTGTTGTTTGCCTTTTTTTACGGCCTGTTTTTTCGACTGGATGTACTCGACGCTCACCAGTTTTTTCATGTGCGAATCAAGATTTCCGTCAGTGATATCCAATGCTTGTTTAAGTTCATTAAAAGTTGTATCGCCTCTCGCAGCCAGGTAGGCCACGATCCGTGTACGAACCGGTTGGTGCAAGACGGCATTTAATTCCGGGCTCAACAAAGCATCCACTTTTATATTCTCTTTAGTATTTAATTATTGGTACTAATATATAATTTTAACTCAACTTGTGGTCCTTGCTTACGATCCAGGGTTGACGTCATGTAAAAATCACGTATTCGATAATTATAAGTGTATTTTTTCCAGGGACCTTCGGCGACACGAAAACGTCCATCCGGCTTACCATCTTTTAAGGAAATATTGATCGGTTGTGACAGTAACATGGAGAGGGTAGTAACATTAAGTCCCTCAAGTACATCGCCTGTGAGTTCAACCTTCACCGGTACGGTGCTCCCGGCAGCAAGCGTGACCACTTCTTCAGTCATTCCAATTTGTTCCGCTTGCTGCAGGTATTGCGTCAGGGGTATCGGCGTCGCATCAGGTATATTTTTCAGTCTGTCCGATTGATAAATCGCAAAAACCGGTAAAATCACGAGTGACAACCAGAGCAGACTGAATAACAACCGATATTTTAGCGATTGATTTATCGCCGGGTAGTCCAGGGTCATTCCCAATAATGGCCAGCCCAGACCAAAACAGAAAATGGTTAACCATTCGATCACCGGGAACGGTAAGCGCAGACTAATGCTGGCCAGCCCTAGCAAAATCATCATCATTCCGGCCAGGGTGAGCATTTGTTTAGAGAATAAACCATGGATA
>JAHEIJ010000055.1 GCA_024639445.1 Gammaproteobacteria bacterium | reverse complement strand
CATGGGCTCTGCCGGGACGACCGCTTTAAGACTTTCGGGTGCGGGTTTGCCTGCAGTGCTATTCAATATGCTATTGATGACGAACTCGTACTCGAAATACACCGTGTAATTCGAATACTCCCAACGAGTGATTGGTGGATCACCCACTTCTGGCAGTTTTTCCAACGGCGGGCCGAATTTATCTTCCTCCTGCGTCATGTTCATACCCCGGCCCGGCAGGGTGACGGTATAGCCCGCGGGTGCCGGAGCCGATACTGGAGCAGCGGATTCCATCGGCATCTCCAGGGTTTCGGCCTGAAGCGTCGTGGCCATGCTCAGAGAGATGGCGGTAACAAGGGGTAGCATGCGGCCCATGGCGGACTCCTTTTGGGATCGATGTTATTCTTGGCCCGTAATACATTAAACTATACTCTATCAATGGCTTACAGGCAAAACCTGATTTTTTCCCTGAAATACGTTCCGCTGTGAAATTTTCCTCCTCCCTGATTCCGGCCACCCTGATTCGACGCTATAAACGTTTCCTGGCCGACGTGACCCTGGAGACGGGTGACGAGGTAACGGTGCATACGCCCAACACTGGCGCCATGCTGGGCTGTGCCGAGCCCGGCAGCCGTGTCTGGTTGCGGCATAGCGGCAACCCGGCACGCAAATACCCCCTGGGGTGGGAATTATCGACCAGTGAGACCGGCACCCTGATCGGGGTCAACACCCACCTGGCCAATCAACTGGTGCAGGAAGGTATCGCGACGGGAGCTATTGAGGAATTGCAGGGCTATGAGTCGTTGCGTCGAGAAGTAGGCTATGGCGACGAGGGCAGTCGCATCGATTTACTCTTGCAGCATGCGGCCCGACCGGCCTGTTATATCGAGGTCAAGAATGTCACGCTGTTGCGGGATGCCGGTGTCGCAGCGTTTCCGGATGCCGTGAGTCAACGCGGCAGCAAGCACCTGCGCGAATTGATGAGGCTGGTGCCGCGGGGATATCGAGCGGTGTTGCTGTTTTGTGTGCAACGCGCCGACGCCGAGGTGATCGAGCCGGCGCGGGATATCGATCCCGTCTATGCGGACACCCTGGCAATGGCCGTGAAGCAGGGTGTCGAAGTCCTGGCCTATCGGGCCGAGGTCAGCCCGACCGAAATTCGCCTGCAAACACGTTTGCCGTTGCGTTTAGCGTGAACAGTTTTTCGTTTGTTCGCCAATCTGTGGTTTAATGCCCGCCATGTTTCGTCCATTAGAGTTTGCCATCGGCCTGCGCTATACGCGCGCCAAGCGCCGTAATCATTTCATCTCCTTTATCTCCCTCACTTCGATGTTGGGTATCGCGCTGGGCGTCACGGCCTTGATTACCGTTTTGTCCGTCATGAACGGATTCGAGAAAGAGGTGCGTGGCCGGATCCTCGATATGGTGTCCCACCTGACAGTCAGCAGTTTTGATGCGCGCTTGCGCGGCTGGTCCGATGTGGTGATGCAGGTCAAGGAACACCCGCAGGTCATTGACGCCGCGCCCTATGTGGAAGCGCAGGGCATGTTGATTTACGGCAAGAAGGTCAATGGCACCCTGATTCGCGGCATCTTGCCGGCCATGGAACCCAGTGTTTCCAATGTGGCGGACAAAATGGTGCAAGGTCAGCTGACGGATCTCAAACCCGGTGCCTTTGAGGTGATCCTGGGGCGGGATCTGGCCCGCATTCTTCGCGTTGACGTGGGCGACAAGGTCACCATGGTCACCCCCAGCGCCAATGTCACCCCGGCTGGTGTCGCGCCGCGACTGAAGCGTTTCAAGGTGGTGGGTATTTTCTATGTCGGGATGTATGAATACGATAGCACGCTGGCCATCATACACCTGGACGATGCCCGCCGCCTGTTTCGCATGCAGGATGCGGTGACTGGGGTACGGGCCAGACTCAAGGATCTGTTTGCCGCCCCACAGGTACGTTATGAACTGCAACAAAGTGAACTCGGCACGTACTGGGTGCGGGACTGGAGTTCCTATCACGCCAACTGGTTTCGCGCGGTCAAAATCGAAAAACGCATGATCTTCCTGTTGCTGCTGCTGATTATTGCGGTGGCGGCCTTCAATATTGTTTCCACCCTGGTGATGCTGGTAACGGACAAGGAAAGCGATATCGCTATTTTGCGCACTCTCGGGGCCACACCCAAGAGCATCATGGGCATTTTCATGGTGCAAGGTACCCTGATTGGCGTGATTGGGACCATCCTTGGAATCATCGGCGGCATCAGCCTGTCCCTCAACCTGGATACCGTAGTGCCCTTTATTGAAAACCTGTTTGGTTTTCGGGTACTGGATCCCGGTATCTATTACATCAGTGAATTGCCCTCGGATCTGCACTGGGATGATGTGTGGCTGATCAGCGGCGTGTCTTTCCTGTTTGGTGTGATGTCTACCCTGTATCCGGCCTGGCGTGCCAGCCGTACCCAACCGGCTGAGGCGTTACGTTATGAGTAACACTTCAATCGTACTGGCCTGCCGTCATCTGGCTAAAACCTTTAAGGAAGGCCCCAGTCCGGTGGAAGTCCTCAAGGACATCAACCTGGAAGTCAAACAAGGAGAGCAATTGGCGATCATCGGGGCTTCCGGTTCCGGCAAGAGTACGCTGCTGCATTTGCTCGGTGGGTTGGATACGCCCTCGGCCGGTTCGGTCGAAGTCGCCGGGCAGGATATGGCGCAGTTGAATGAAGCTGCACGGGGTCGATTACGCAATCGTATGCTCGGGTTTGTGTACCAGTTTCACCATTTGTTGCCCGAATTCACCGCGCTGGAAAACGTGGCCATGCCCCTGTTGATCCGGCGCCAGAGCCCGGCCAAGGCCTATCAGGCGGCCTCGGTGGTGCTGGAGCGGGTAGGGCTGGGCCACCGGCTGCGACACAAACCGACTGAACTGTCAGGGGGTGAACGCCAGCGCGCCGCCATCGCGCGCGCGCTGGTAACCAAGCCCGCCTGTGTGCTGGCGGACGAACCCACCGGCAATCTGGACAGTCGCACTGCCGATCAGGTGCATGAATTGATGCTGGAACTCAATCAGGAACTGGCTACCAGCTTTGTGGTAGTGACCCATGATCCGCGGTTTGCGGCAAAGATGGATCGGCGACTTGAGATGGAAGATGGTTTATTAAAAAACTAATAATAACAATAACTAATATAGTCTATTTAATGTACTCTTAAGAATCTGCTTTAAGTTTTTCCCGCTCCCGACGACGCTCCCTACGGGCCTTGATATAGCTGACCAGATGCAGTCGCCAGAGTATGCGAATGGTGACGAAACCCACAATGCCGGCGGTCAGACCGGTAACGAAACAGCCCAGCAGGAACGGTTGCCAGATGACGGTTAATTCAGTTTGCAACCATTCCCAGGAGGGGGCAAATTCAATCTCCAGTAGTGGTTCGCCCAATAGCCAGGTGCCGACCTTGTAACAGAAATAGAAAATGGGGCCCATGGTCACCGGATTGGTGATCCACACCAACCCGAGGGTGATGGGCATATTGATACGCAACAGGATCGACAGGGCGACCCCGAGGATCATCTGTATCGGCAGGGGCACAAAGGCCAGGAACAGACCCACGAAGAAGGCGCCGGAGACAGACCGGCGATTCATGTGCAGCAGATTGGGATCGTGCAACAGCTTGCCGAACACCCGATTGAGAGTTTTATGATTGCGGATCAGCGCATGATCCGGCATAAAACGTTTAATAAACTTTCTGGGCATAAAAGCTAGAGTAGGCTGACGCGATTTTCTCGCATTATGACCCATGAGTGAATCATCTGTCAGTTACAGATATGCGAACAGGGACGCTTGCTTTTCTTCTCGGTGTACTGCTTTTTCAGCAGATGACCACCTTACCCGCCCTTGTCTGGGGATGGGGTTTGTTGCTGTGCCTGCCCGCCGGCTTGTGGCTGAAACCCTTCTGGCATCTGCCGGCCTGGTTGCTGGCCGGTTTTCTCTGGAGTCTGATTAACGCTCACCTGATCCTGGCGGTCAGTTTGCCGGATGACCTCATCGGCAAGGATGTAGTGATTGAAGGGCAGGTTGTCAGCCTGCCGGCGCAAAAGACGCGGCATGTGCGGTTCGAGTTTGAGGTGAACCACGCCTGGTCAGGTGAAAAGCCTGTCATCGTACCGGGTCGGATTCGACTTAACTGGTATCGGGATTATCCAGCCGAGCTTCGCGCCGGTGACAGCTGGCGTCTGCAAGTGCGGCTCAAGCCGCCGCGAGGGTTTCGAAATCCCGGCGGATTTGATTACGAAGCCTGGCTATTGCAACACCGGATCCGTGCCACCGGCTATGTGCGGCACTCGGATCAGAATCAACACCTGGCGACGGGTTGGGCGTATCCCTTGCAACGCCTGCGGCAATCGATCCGCTCGCAAGTCAGTGAGGCCCTGGGTGACTCCCCGGTTAAGGGTGTGCTGCTGGCGCTGGTGATCGGGGATCGTAGCGCCATTACCCCGGACCAATGGCAAATCCTGCAACGTAGTGGCACCAATCATTTAATGGCCATTTCCGGACTGCATATCGGGCTGGTGGCCGGGCTGGCATTTTTACTCGGGCAACGCCTCTGGCGTTACAGCGGGCGAGGCATGTTGTGGTTACCGGCGCCCAAAGCCGGGGCGGTGCTGGCGCTGACAGCCGCCGCCGCGTATGCCGCCCTGGCTGGCTTTTCCATTCCGACTCAACGGGCGCTCATCATGGTGGCAGTGGTTATGCTGGCGTTACTGACCAGTCGCCCGGTGGTTCCCACCCGGACCCTGGCAATGGCACTGCTGCTGGTGTTGGTGTTCGATCCCCTGGCGGTGCTTTCCAGCGGTTTCTGGTTGTCCTTTGCGGCGGTGGCGATCATTTTTTACGGCCTGAGTGGTCGCCTGGGGCGGCAACCACGCTGGTATCAGGGCGTGCGGGTGCAGTGGTGGATTTCCGTCGGCCTGTTCCCGCTGGTGATTGTCATGTTTCAGCGGGCCTCACTGATTTCGCCGCTGGCAAACCTGCTGGCGGTGCCGTTGGTGAGTCTATTAGTGGTGCCGCTGGCCCTGCTGGGCACCCTGATCCTGCCAGTCAGCCGCTGGCTGGGCGAAAACACGTTACAACTGGCAGCCGGGTTAATGCACGGGATCATGCTTGGGTTGGCCTGGCTGGCTGAATGGTCGTTCGCCAGTTGGTCCGGCGCCGTGATTTCGGGTTGGCACGCGGTGCTGGCGGTGTGCGGGGTGATACTGCTGTTGGCGCCACGGGGTCTGCCGGCCCGCGGTATCGGCCTGGTATTGTTGTTGCCTCTCGTCGTGGGCGTGCCGTCGGCGATTCCGGCAGGCTCGGCGCGCTTTACCCTGTTGGATGTGGGGCAGGGCCTGGCCGCTGTGGTGGAGACCCGGCATCACAGCCTGGTGTTTGATACCGGGCCGCGGTTCAGTGCTCGCTTCGATACCGGCGAGGCGGTGGTAGTGCCCTATTTACGCCAGCGCGGCCTGCGGCAGATCGACCGCTTGATTATCAGCCACGGCGATACGGATCATATCGGGGGTGCCGAATCAGTCCTGGCGGCGATTCAGGTGGCGGACATCAGCAGCAGCGTGCCCGATAAATTGGCCCCGCGACCGGTGTCATTTTGCCAACGTGGCCAGCGTTGGGAATGGGACGGGGTCGAGTTCGTCATGTTGCATCCCGCCGAGGGCTTTTTGCGCCGGCGCAACAATGCTTCCTGTGTGTTGAAAGTGATCGCCGGGGAGCACACGCTGCTGCTGACCGGCGACATAGAGAAAGCGGCCGAACGCCACCTTATCCAGGCGGGTGGGGCTGATCTGCAGGCTGATATCCTGGTGGCGCCTCATCACGGCAGTAATACCTCTTCCACAATGCCCTTTATCCGCGCGGTGGCACCGGAATATGTGCTGTTTCCAGTGGGGTATCGCAACCGCTTCCGGTTCCCGCGCCAGGTGGTGGTACAGCGCTATCGAGAGCAAGGCGTCACCATGCTGGATACCGCCAGCGCCGGCGCCATCAGTTTTGAGTTCGGAGAGGGGCCATTACTGCCGGGCCGGTTCCGACAGACCGCACGGCGGTACTGGCATGATCGCTAACCCTGCACTTCTCGCCGTGGCTTGTGTCTGCTAAAGTGTGCCGCTTATTCGGTATCCTCAATTAACCTTAATAAAAAAGGAACGCTTAAATCGTGTTCGAGATGGTCCAAGCCGGCGGCTGGTTAATGCTGCCGATTCTGTTGTGTTCCGTGATTGCCCTCGCCATAGTCGGAGAACGTTTCTGGTCACTGCAACGAAAACGCATTAATCCGCCGAACCTGGTGAGCCGGGTATGGCAGTGGTACAAGAATGACGAACTGACGGATCAGAATATCCAGGTACTGGCCAATAGCTCACCGCTGGGCAAGGTGCTGGCGGCCGGGCTGGTTAACCGGCATCACCCGCGTGAAATCATGAAAGAAAGCATCGAGGACACGGGGCGCCAGGTGGTGGTTGAACTGGAACGTTACCTCAATACGCTCGGTACCATCGCCTCGATCACCCCCTTGCTGGGTTTGTTGGGGACCGTTATTGGCATGATTAAAGTTTTCGCCGCCATTACCGCACACGGGGTGGGTAACCCATCGGTACTGGCCGGCGGTATTTCCGAAGCGCTGATTACCACTGCGACCGGCCTGTCGGTGGCGATTCCAAGCCTGATTTTCTACCGCTATTTTCGCGGCAAAGTGGATGAGCTGGTGCTGAAGATGGAGGAAGAATCCCTCAAGGTCGTCGATGTCATGCACGGCGAACGGGAAACCGGGCCAGTCTGAGGTAGAGTATGATGATATTGCGCCATGATCGTCGAAGTGACCCGGAGCTGAATATCACACCATTGATCGACGTGGTGTTTCTGTTACTCATCTTTTTTATGGTCTCCACCACCTTTGATAAACAAGCGGAACTGAAAATCGAATTGCCGGAAGCCAGCGGCAAGGTCGCCCCGACCGAACAGTTCAAGCTTGAAATTGCGATCGATGCGGAAGGGCACTATTACGTCAACAAGCGCCGCATCACGGATGAACGCCTGATTACTCTCAAGCGAGCGATCGAACTCACGCTGGCGGATAACAAGGATCCCAAACTGATTATCAGTGCGGATCGCAAGACACCGCATGAGGCCGTGGTGCGTGCCATGGATGCTGCGCGACAACTTGGTTTGACCCATCTGACATTTGCGACCCATCAGTCGAGCGAGTAAGTAAGCCGCGTTTCATGCCAGTCGATAATCCACAATACGATGGTAAAACTGTCTACCGTCGCCTGCTGGGTTATGTTCGACCCTACTGGACAATTTTCCTGCTGGCCATTGCCGGGATGGTGCTGTTCTCTCTTACGGAAGTCGCTTTTGCCTGGATTGTGCAGCCGACCCTGGATGACGGTTTCGTTAACAAGGATCCGGTTGTCATCGCCTGGTTGCCGTTGGCGATCATCACCATTTTCGGTACCCGCATTATTGCGACATTTCTGTCTGACTATGGCATGGCCTGGGTAGCACGCAGCGTGATACGCGACATGCGCAGCTTGATGTTCGGCCAACTGTTGCACTTGCCGGTGTCCTATTACGATACCCATTCCTCCGGGACCCTGATGTCGAAAATGGTGTATGACGTCGAGCAACTCGCCGATGCCTCGTCCAACATCATTACCATCCTGATCCGCGACAGCCTGACTATCCTGGCTTTGCTGGGCTTCATGTTTTACAACAGTGTTACATTGACTGTGATCATGCTTTTTACCGCGCCGTTTCTGGCATTGCTGGTGATGTATGTGAGTCGGCGTTTTCGGAAACTCAGTCATCGTATTCAGGCTTCCATGGGTGATGTCTCGAGTGTTACCGAAGAAACCATCGAAGCCAATCGCGAAATCAAGATCTTTGGCGGTCAGGAGTACGAAACTCAGCAGTTTAACAAGATCAATCATCATAATCGGCGCCAGTTTCTGAAACTGTTTGCCACCAATGCACTAAGCTCACCGGTCATTCAGTTTATCGTTGCGATTGCCTTTGCTGTGATCGTGTATCTGGCCACCAATCAGGATTTAGATGTGGGGCAGTTTGCGGCGTATATGGCCGCTATGTTGTTGTTGATGCAACATGCCAAACGCCTGGCCAATATCAATGCGGCCTTGCAACGCGGGATTGCGGCGGCGCAAAGTGTGTTTCAGTTTCTGGATCAGGAAACCGAGCACGATACCGGCAGTCATACTCTGGAACGCACCACGGGTGCGCTCAATTATCAACATGTCACTTTCCGTTATCACACTTCGAGTGAGCCGGTCCTCGATGATATTAATCTTGAAATTTCTCCCGGTGAGACGGTCGCGTTTGTCGGGCGCTCCGGTGCCGGCAAAACCACTCTGGTCAGTTTGTTGCCACGTTTTTATGAATTGAGCGAAGGGCGCATTGAACTGGATGGTCATGATATCCGTGATCTGAGTCTGCAAAGTTTGCGTGCGCAAATCGCGTTGGTCAGTCAGCATGTCACCCTGTTTAATGACAGCATTGCCCATAACATTGCCTATGGTGCGATGGAGACGGCAACCGAGGATGACATCATTAACGCGGCCAATGCGGCTCATGCCTATGAATTCATCGAAAAACTGCCGGAAGGCTTTGATACCGAAGTGGGTGAGAACGGGGTGCTGCTCTCCGGCGGGCAACGTCAACGGCTGGCGATTGCGCGCGCCATATTAAAAGACGCACCGGTGTTGATCCTGGATGAAGCGACCTCTGCCTTGGATACGGAGTCGGAACGCTATATTCAAAGTGCCCTGGAAACCCTCATGCAGGACCGGACCACGCTGGTCATTGCCCATCGCTTGTCTACCATCGAACGGGCTGACAAGATCGTGGTGATGAGCCAGGGCCGGATCGTGGAAACAGGTAATCACGCGGATCTGTTGTCCAAAGACGGACATTATGCCGCCTTGCATCGGATGCAGTTTACCGAGGCCACAGCATGAGGCTCGAAAGCCAACTGCATAAACTCTGGCAACAGCGCAACGGTGTCAGTCAGGCCTTGCGCCCCTTGTCCTGGCTGTATTGCAGCATCGTGTTCCTGCGTCGCGGCTTATACCGCTTGCATCTGTTGCGTTCCACGCAACTCAAGGTGCCGGTGATCGTGGTGGGGAACATCAGTGTGGGCGGCACTGGTAAAACGCCGTTGGTGGTTTCCGTGGTGGAGACCTTGAAGCGCGCCGGTTACCGTCCCGGTGTGATCAGTCGTGGTTATCGCGGCAAGGCGCGATCCTGGCCCCAACAGGTTCGCCCCGACAGTGATCCGGTGATGGTCGGCGATGAACCCATTCTGATTTCACGGCGTACCCGGTGTCCCATGGCAGTGGGCCCGAAACGGGTTGCGGCGGGCGAGGCGTTGCTGAAATATTCCGACTGCGACATCATTGTGTGTGATGATGGCTTGCAACATTATGCCTTGCGGCGGGATGCGGAAGTCCTGGTGGTCGATGGCGCGCGGCGCTTCGGCAACGGCTTTTGTCTCCCGGCCGGGCCGTTGCGTGAACCGGTGCGGCGCATGGATAAAGTGGATTGGATCGTCAGCAATGGGCTGGCCGCGCAGAACGAGTATGCCATGCAGTATGAAGGTGATACGCTGGTCAATCTGCTGGATGAAAGCCAGACTTGTCTGTTGGCGGAATTAAACGGCACCGGCGTCCATGCGGTGGCCGGGATCGGTAACCCACGGCGATTTTTTGATCGGCTGGCACAGGCCGGGCTGGATGTGCGCGAACACCGGTTCCCCGATCATCACCTGTACCTGCCGCGGGATCTGGATTATGGTAATTCGGTGCCGATTATCATGACCGAAAAAGATGCAGTAAAGTGTCAGCGCTTTGCGCGCCGGAATATGTGGTATTTACCGATCAGCGTCAAGCTTGACGGCGAATTTGAACAGCAATTACTGAAACGGATCGAAGCTCGCAATGGATAAAAATTTACTCGATATACTCGCTTGTCCGGTTTGTAAGGGGCCGTTGGTGTATGACAAGGCCAAGCAGGAACTCATCTGTAAGGGCGATCGCCTGGCGTACCCGATTCGTGATGATATTCCGGTGATGCTGGAAGACGAGGCCCGGCAACTGGCCCCCGACGAGGAAGTCTAATTGAACTTTCGGGTCATTATTCCGGCGCGTTACGAATCCACGCGTCTGCCGGGTAAACCGCTGCGTGAAGTGGCGGGCAAGCCCATGATCCAGCATGTGCATGAGTCCGCCACCAACAGTGAGGCTGAGCAAGTTATCATTGCCACTGATGATGCCCGCATTCAACAGGCGGCGGAAGCCTTCGGTGCTACCGTCTGTATGACATCAAGCGAACATCGTTCGGGAACCGAACGTCTGGCGGAAGTGATCGAAACCCTGCATATCGATGATGCCGATAACATCGTTAATGTGCAGGGGGATGAACCGCTGATGCCGACGACGTGCATCAACCAGGCGGCCGCTGCCCTG